>JAHECE010000176.1 GCA_024641895.1 Actinomycetales bacterium | reverse complement strand
CGCACGACCATGGCGCGCCGGCGCCGATCGGCGCCGAGCACCTGGGGCTGGACGCGGGCTGGGAGAACGACGGGCCGCGACTCGCGGAACCGGACGTCGAGACGGTCGCCATGGAAGACCGTGACCTCGTCGTGAGCATCGACCGGCCGGGCTCAGCAACCGAGGTCGCACCGGCGAGGACGCGCAGCGAGCCTCCCGTGGGACCCGCCGTCGCGTCACCGCCACCTGGCCGGGCCCGTCATCGTCATCGGCTCCCGCGGCAGAAGCCGGCAGCGGCTTGGCTCTGGCTGCTCACGGTCGTCGCCTTGGCGATCACGGCGGTGCTCGGCCTCGGCGCGTATAGGCTGGCCGGGGCCGCCATGAGCAGTCGGGGAGATGGAACCGTCGTGCGGCAACAACAGACGGAGAAGCTGTCGGCCCCCGTCGGTGACGGAGGCCGGGCCGCCGGGACAACCCTGCGGTACCAGACGGACCTGGAGGACAGTTCGTGGTAGACGGTGTCCCCCGCCTGCTCGGTGGGCGTTACGAGGTCGGCGAGCTGATCGGCCGCGGTGGCATGGCAGAGGTGCACGTCGGACAGGACTCCCGCCTGGGAAGACGTGTCGCGATCAAGCTGCTGCGATCCGACCTCACCCGCGACCCGATCTTCCTGGCCCGGTTCCGCCGCGAGGCGCAGTCCGCGGCCGCACTCAACCACCCGTCGATCGTCGCCGTGTACGACACGGGCGAGGACATCGTCACGACGCCTGCCGGCGCGACGGCCCAAATGCCGTACATCGTCATGGAGTACGTCGAGGGCCACACGGTCCGAGAGCTCGTCAAGGACGGCACGGCACTGCCTATCGAGGAGGCCGTGGAGATCGTTGCCGGCATCCTCGGGGCGCTCGACTACTCCCACCACGCAGGCATCGTCCATCGAGACATCAAGCCGGGGAACGTCATGCTGACGCCCGCGGGCAACGTCAAGGTGATGGACTTCGGCATCGCTCGGGCGATGGCCGACTCCGCGGCAACCATGACGGCTACCCACGCCGTCATCGGCACGGCGCAGTACCTCTCTCCCGAACAGGCTCGCGGCGAGATCGTCGACACGCGCTCCGACCTCTACTCGACCGGGTGCGTGCTCTTCGAGCTGCTCACCGGACGCACGCCGTTCGTCGGAGACTCGCCGGTCTCCGTCGCCTACCAGCATGTCGTCGAGGAGCCGCCGACCCCGAGCTCCGTCGCGGCGGACATCCCCGAGGCCCTGGACCGGGTGACGCTCAAGGCCCTGACGAAGGACCGCAACCAGCGGTACCAGACCGCCGCGGAGTTCCGCGCAGACCTCGAAGCGGCAGCGCGGGGCCTCGAGGTGGCGGCGCCTCCCGTCGGAGCCGTGGCAGCGGCCAGCGCTGCGACAGCAGCGATGAGTCCCGTCCCCAGCGAGACCCGCGTCATGTCCACGACCGCCACCCAGGCCAGCGCGCCGCAGGAGCCCGAGCCGCCGAAGAAGCGCCGAGGACTCGTGTGGTTCCTGGTCATCGTCGGGCTCGCGGCGATCGCCGCGATCATCGCGCTCGCGATGCAGGGCAACACCCCGCTGGGTCCGACGATGGTGACGGTTCCAGACCTCTCGGACCGCACCGCCGCCGAGGCCCGTGGGGACCTGACCGCCGTCGGGCTCGAGATGACGTCGGTCAACGAGCCGTCCGCAACCGTGGAGACCGGCCTGGCCATCCGCTGGGACCCGATGGACGAGGCCGAGAAGGGCTCGGTCGTCACCGTCTTCTTCTCGACCGGTCCCGAGGCTGTGACGATCCCGGACCTGACCGGCCTGACCCAGGCACAGGCACGTCAGGCGCTCACGCGTGAAGGGTTCACCGGCGAGGTGTCGACCACGACCGTTGACGAGCCCGGTGCGGCCAAGGACGTCGTGGTACGGAGCGAGCCGGCGGCGAACGGGTCCGTGCAGCCGGACGACCCGATCACGCTCGTGCTCGCGACGGGCAACGTCGAGGTCCCTGACCTCACGGGCAAGACCGACACCGAGGCCACTCAGACGCTGAGCGACCTCAAGGTCACGGCCGTGATCGACGGCGCCCGTCCGGGCATCGTGATCAACCAGGACCGCAAGGGCTCCATCCCGGTCGACGCCACCGTGACCCTGACGATCGGCCCGGCGCCCGAGCCCACCCCGACACCGGACACGACGACTCCGCCGGCGGCCACGGGCTGACGGGCGGCGGCCGCTCGTCCGGGCGTTCGTGAACGGCCGGCGGACCCTAGCGCCTGACGAGCGGCGCCAGGCCTGACGAGCGTTCGACCGCGTGGACGTCTCCGCAGATCTCGAGCCAGTTCGCCAGGAGCCGGTGTCCGCCCTGGGTCAGCACGGACTCAGGGTGGAACTGCACGCCGTGCAGCGGCAGGTCACGGTGCCGCAGTCCCATCACGATCCCGTTGGCGGTCCATGCCGTGACGATCAGGTCGTCCGGGACGGAATCGGCCACGACCGCGAGCGAGTGGTAGCGCGTCGCGGTGAACGGCGACGGCAGGGATCTGAACACCCCTTCTCCCGTGTGCTCGACGAGGCTCGTCTTCCCGTGCATCAGCTCCGGCGCATGCGTGACGACGCCGCCGAACACCTCTCCGAGCGCCTGGTGCCCGAGGCAGACGCCGAGCATCGGGACGGACGCCTCGGCGCACGCCTTGATGACGTCGATGCTGGAACCGGCCTCCTTCGGGGTACCGGGGCCGGGAGAGACCAGGACGCCGTCGACTCCGTCCAGGCCGCTCGGCACGGCGTCGTTTCGCACCACGGTGGTCCGGGCACCCAGCTGCTCCAGGTAGCCGACGATCGTGTAGACGAAGCTGTCGTAGTTGTCGATGACGAGGATCGATACGGGCTTGGCACTCTCGCCGGTCACGTCGTCTCCTCGACCGTCTGCTGGTTGAACGGAAGGCTCGGGGCGATCGCCGGGAAGAGCCAGAGGAAGCATGCCGCAACCGCGGCGAGCCCGAGCACGCCCAGCTGGAGCACGCGCACGGCGGCCGGCCCGGGAAGGTGCCGCCAGAGCCATCCGTACACGATCAGGCCTCCTTCTCGAGCCGGGCGATGATCTCACTGCCGAGGGCCTCGGGGTATCCGTCGGCCTTGGCCGACCAGGACTCGTAGACCCCGTGGACGACGTAGCGCTGCCGCGTGGTGTACAGGGGATGGCAGGTCGTCAAAGTGATCATCGCTTCCGTCGGCTGTGCCGCGGGCTGCCCGGGCACGGGCGCGATGACCTCCACCGCTCGCGGGCTGACGATCAGGCTCTCGGTCACCCGGTAGACGTACCACGCGGCGTCAGACTCGACGACGAGGGCGTCTCCCGGCTGAAGCTCGGGTGCCCTGAAGAACGGCCGTCCGTAGGTCTGACGGTGCCCCGCGAGGGCGAAGTTGCCGATCTGACCGGGCATGGCGGTGCCCGGATAGTGCCCGATCCCCTTGACGTCGAGCACCGTCTTGCGCCCGACACCCTCCGAGATCGGGACCACGTAGTCCTCCCCCCAGCGCGGCACCCTGAGCAGGGCAAACGTCGTGGCGTCGCCGGGCACCGCGATCGCGGGCGGCGGACCCTGCTGGGCGGGGGCGATATCGGGGGCGATATCGGGCGCCGGCGCGGGTGCGGCATGCTCGAAGTCCGCGACGATCCGGGCGTGCACGGCCTCGGCCTCGACGTCTGTCCACCAGAGCTGCCACACCACGAAGAGCGCGAGCAGGACACCCGTCGTGATCATCAGTTCTCCGACGACGCCGACCACCCCGAACGCGACAGACCGGCGACGCTCTGCGCTCATGCGGCACCCGCTGGCTCGACGACGCTCACGTGCTGCATGGGGGGTCCGGTCGCGGCGGGCATCTCGATCAGATCCTTCGACTCCACCGACCAGCCCAGGTCGAGGGCCTCGACGTACTGGAGGTAGATCTGGATGGACGGCGAGTCGTCAAGCGCGGACTGCAAGGCGTCCCGATCTCCGATCACCGCGACCTCGTAGGGCGGCGAGTAGGTCTGCGCGGCCATGAGGAGAACGCTCCCGACGCAGCGAACGGCCGTCCGGGAGTCGACCCGGTTGCCCTGGATCATCATGGCCTCGGCACCGCCCCCCCAGAGGGCGTTCATGACAGCCTCCAAGTCCTGCTGGTGCACCACGAGGTCGTCGGGCCTGGCACCCAGCGGCGGGTTGACGCCGGTCGGGGCATCCCACAGCCGCACCACGAGGCCAGGGCCGACCACAGGGACTCGACCGGAGGCCAGGTCGACGTCGCTGGGAGTCGCCTCGGTGGGTGGCACGTAGCCGCGCTCCTGCTCGATCAAGCTGGTGACCTCCACCCGGAGGCCGTCGACGTCCTCGGAGAATGCGGCCAAGCGGTTGCTCTCGACCCTGACCAGTTCGGCGAGGTTCTGCGGGTGCCGACCGCCGTTGCTGCGGAACAGCGCCGCGTTGGTCGCGAAGAGCGCTCCCGCCACGGCCGCGACCAGTCCGACGGTCAGTGAGCCGCGGGAGATCGCGCGGCGCCTCGGCTTCCGAGTCGGCGGTGTCGACGCCGCGCCCGGCCCTGGGGTGACCCGCGCCGGAGTCGACTCCACGTTGTTCGCCACGACACCCCTCCGATACACGCGTCCGCCGGTCGGGCCTAGAATCACCAGAGTCCGCCAGCTTCTGGCTCCTACGGTAGGTCACGCACGCCGTCGCTGGCATGTTGCTTGTTCCGTACCCCACGGGACGCCGTCGACGACCGCGACCCCGACGAGGAGAACGACACGTGCCTGAGTCCCGCCGCCGCAAGAAGGCGCACGCCACGCCCCGGCCCCAGGGCGCCAAGCCCCAGGGCGCCAAGGAGGTAGGCAATCCTTCGTGGTGGGTGCCGGTGATGCTCGGGCTGATGATCGCCGGCCTGATCTGGGTCGTCGTGACCTACATCGCACAGTCGGCCTACCCGATACCGGGCCTCGGCAGCTGGAACCTCGCAGTGGGCTTCGCCATGATCCTCGCCGGCTTCGGGATCACGATGCGCTGGCAGTAGTCCTGTGGACCACGCCGGAGGCGATCGATCCGGCACGTTTCCTGTCACCTGGCGCTTCGGCGCGCCTGCCGGGGGTTCCGGCAGGAACGTCATGGCCGTCCATGCCCTGCACAGTTGTCCCCATCGTGTGGATCATCCTGTGGAGAACTACGGCGATGTAATTCCACAGGTGTGAATAGCCCTGGGGATGACGTGGCGAACCCTCCTCCGGTCGCGTGGCGCGCGGGCGGGCACTCTGGTACCACGTGCCACGAGAGGCCGGGCACTGGTGGTAGGGCGCGGGACTCCGCCGGCCGCGGCGCGTCAGTACTTCAGGACCGCCGCGAGTACGAGAAGCGCCGAGACGCCGACCGTTCCGAGCACGCTGGCGGCCCGGCGGGAGCGGACCGGCGCGAAGGCATAGATCGAGCCGAGCACAAGC
>JAHECE010000013.1 GCA_024641895.1 Actinomycetales bacterium | reverse complement strand
CACGCCCCCGGGCCGAGGTCGGGGGCGGGCCCCCGCCGCTGCTCGCGGCCCTGGCCGCGACCGGGCTGGCCTTCCTCGTCCTTCCCCTGGTGGCGCTCGTCGCGCGGGCGCCGTGGAGCCGCACGCCGGAGATCCTGCGCAGCGCCCACGTCACCGAGGCGTTGCGGCTCAGTCTGGTGACCGCCTCCCTCGCCACGGCGATCTGCCTCGTCCTCGGCGTCCCGCTGGCCTGGGTGCTCGCAAGGACCGACCTGCGCGGCCGGACGATCGCGCGCGCCCTGGTCACGATCCCGCTCGTCCTGCCGCCGGTTGTCGGCGGTGTCGCGCTGCTTCTCCTCCTCGGGCGGCGCGGGCTCCTCGGGCAGTACCTGGACGCCTGGTTCGGCGTCAGCCTGCCGTTCACGACGGCGGCCGTCGTGCTGGCCGAGGCCTTCGTCGCCATGCCGTTTCTCGTCCTCGCCGTCGAGGGCGCCCTGCGCAGCGCCGACCGGCGCTACGACGACGCGGCCGCGACCCTCGGAGCGTCGCGCCTGACCACGTTCCGGCGGGTCACCCTGCCGCTGGCGGCGCCGGGCCTGGTCGCCGGCACCGTCCTCTGCTTCGCCCGGGCGCTCGGGGAGTTCGGGGCCACGATCACGTTCGCCGGCAGCTTTCCGGGCGTCACGCGGACCGTGCCGCTCGGCGTCTACCTGGCGTTGGAGACGGACCCCGACGCAGCCGTTGCCCTTTCGCTCGTCCTGCTCGCAGTCAGCGTCCTGATCCTCGCCGGACTGCGCGATCGCTGGGTGCCCGGGGTCGCTCGATGAGTCTGGACGCCGCGATCCGCGTCACGAGGGGCGACCTGCGCCTCGACCTGGACCTCGACGTGGCGCCGGGGGAGGTGCTGGCGCTCCTCGGGCCGAACGGCGCCGGCAAGACCACCGCCCTGGAGGTCGTCGCGGGACTGGTCGCACTCGAGGCAGGCCACGTCCGGGTCGCCGGGCGGCTCTGGGACGTGCCGGCTGAGCACGTCTACCTGCGACCCGAGCACCGCTCTGCGGCGGTGGTCTTCCAGGAGTACCTGCTCTTCCCCCATCTCAGTGCCCTGGAGAACGTGGCCTTCGGGCTGCGGGCCCGAGGCGTCGGGGCGCGGGCGGCGCGCCGACGTGCGGGGGAGTGGCTCGGGCGGGTCGGTCTTGCCGGGGTCGCCCGCGAGAAGCCCGCACGGCTCTCGGGCGGCCAGGCACAGCGGGTGGCCCTGGCGCGAGCCCTGGCGACCGAGCCCGACGTCCTGCTGCTCGACGAGCCGCTCGCGGCCATGGACGCAGCCACCCGCGCCGTCGTCCGCTCCGACCTGCGCCGGCACCTCGACGGGTATCGAGGCGGGACGGTGCTCGTGACGCATGACGCGGTCGATGCCATGGTGCTCGCCGATCGGCTCGTGGTCCTCGAAGCAGGGCGCGTCGTGCAGACCGGACGCCCGGCGGATGTCGCCCGCGCGCCACGGACCGAGTACGTCGCCCGCCTCGTCGGGCTCAACCTCTATCGAGGCACCGCCACCGGCCGGGACGTCGTCGTCGACGGAGGAGGGCACCTGACCGTCGCGCAGCCCCACGCCGGGGACGTGCTCGTGGCCTTTCCACCCGCGGCTGTCGCCCTGCACCGCTACCGACCCGAGGGCTCGCCCCGTAACGTCTGGCCGGGTCGCGTCGCCGGTCTGGAGCAGCACGGCGACGTGATGCGCGTGCGCCTGGACGCCGAGCCGCCGGTGCTCGCCGACGTGACCACGGCCGCTGTCGCAGACCTGGGCCTCCACCTCGGGCAGGACGTCTGGGCGTCGCTCAAGGCGACCGAGGCGCACGCGTACCTTGCGTGACGGTCGGTGTCGGCACCCGTGGGAAGATTCCCGGCATGGCTATGCGTGACATCCGGACCATCGGTGACCCCGTGCTGCGGACTCCGTGCGACGAGATCACCGTGATCGACGACCGTGTCCGCGCACTCGTGGACGATCTCCTCGAGACCGTCGACACCGAGGGCCGGGCCGGGCTGGCCGCGAACCAGATCGGCGTCGGGCTCCGAGCCTTCTCGTGGAACATCGACGACCAGATCGGGTACGTGCTCAACCCCAGGATCGTCGAGCTGTCCGAGGACGAGCAGGAGGGCGACGAAGGCTGCTTGTCGGTGCCAGGGCTCTGGTATCCGACGACGCGGGCCTGGTACGCCCGCGTCGTCGGCATCGACCTCGATCGCAACGAGGTCGAGATCGAGGGCACCGCGCTCATGGCCCGTGCCCTCCAGCACGAGGTGGATCATCTGGACGGCAAGCTCTACCTCGACCGCCTCGACCGCTCCGTGCGCAAGCAGGCGATGCGAGCGGTGCGCGACCAGTTCTGAGGCCCGTCAACGAGAAGGGCGGTGAGGCGCTGCCTGCGTCGTGCTCCACGTGTGCGGACGTCTCGCGGAACCGCACCAGCGAGCCGCACTACCGGCGGGGCCGCCGATGGTGCATGATGTGCCGGTCCGCGGTGTTTGTTCGAATGCGGCTGAACGGTTGGGCTTGAGGACGTAGGGGAAGACGTACCTCGAACCAAACCCGGAGGCTGGCCATGACAAGTGCACTCACGCGCGGTGTCCTTTTCGTGCACTCTGCGCCCCGAGCGCTGTGCCCACACATCGAGTGGGCGACCGGTTCCGTCCTCGGGAGCAGGGTGAGTTTCGACTGGACCCCTCAGCCTGCGTCGCCAGGGCTCTTCAGGACGGAGCACTCGTGGGTGGGCCCGTCGGGGACCGGCGCTCGCCTCACCTCCTCCATCCGTGGGTGGACCCACCTCAGGTATGAAGTCTCCGAGGAGCCCAGCCTCGGTGTCGACGGTGGCCGGTGGTCGCACACTCCCGAGCTCGGGATCTTCCACGCCGTCACCGATGCCCATGGCAACGCCGTGGTGCCGGAGGACCGCATCCGCGCAGCCATGGCGCACATGCCCGACGTGCAGCGGGTCCAGCAGGATCTGGACCTCGCCCTGGGGCAGGCCTGGGACGACGAGCTCGAGCCGTTCCGCTATGCGGGTGCCGGCGCACCCGTGCGCTGGCTGCACCGGGTCGGCTGACCCGGCAGAACGTCAACGGAGGCCGGCCCCCGCCGTGGGGGCCGGCCTCCGTTGTTGAGAGGAGCCTCGTGCCGTCGGGAGGGCTTGCCTCAGACGGACTGGACGAGAAGGGCGACGTTGTGGCCGCCGAACCCGAACGAGTTGTTGATCGCGGCGATCTGACCCTGGGGCAGGTCCACGGGGCCGTTCTTCGTGATGACGATGTCGATGTCCGCGTCGACCTCGTTGACGTTGATCGTCGGCGGCGCGATGTGCTGTTGCACGGCGAGCACGGTGAAGATGGTCTCGAGTGCTCCGGCGCCGCCGAGGAGGTGGCCGGTCATGGACTTCGTCGCCGAGACCACCGCGTGGTCCGCCTCGCCGCCGAGCATGCGCCGGATCGCCTTCGCCTCCACGCCGTCACCGACGGGAGTGGACGTTGCGTGGGCGTTGACGTGCACGATGTCGCGGCCCGTGACGCCGGCGTCCTTGAGGGCGAGGCGCATGGCCCGCTCCTGGCCGTCGCCGCTCGGGTCCGGAGGAGCCACGTCGTAGGCGTCCGCGGACATCCCGACGCCGCCGATCACGGCGTAGATGCGCGCGCCTCGAGCTTTGGCGTGCTCCTCGCTCTCGAGAACCACGATGCCTGCGCCCTCGCCCATGACGAACCCGTCGCGGGTGACGTCGTAGGGGCGGCTCGCGCCGGCCGGGTCGTCGTTACGCGTCGACAGCGCCTGCATCTTGGCGAACGTCGCCATGGGCAGGGCATGGATGCACGCTTCGGTGCCGCCGGCGACGACGACGTCGGCCCGGCCGTTGCGGATCATCTCGGCCGCATAGCCGATCGCCTCGGCGCCGGAGGCGCAGGCGGAGACCGTGGCGTGCGCACCGGCCTTGGCGCCGACCTCGATCGACACGTTGGCGACTGCGGCGTTCGGCATGAGCATCGGGACCGACAGCGGCAGCACGCGGCGGGCGCCCTTGTCGCGGACGGTGTCCCAGGCGTTGAGCATCGTCCAGACGCCTCCGATGCCGGTGGACACCACCGCGCCGAGTCGCTCGCCCGGGACGTCGGGTGAGCCGGCGTCGGCCCAGGCTTCCCGGGTCGCGATGATGGCGATCTGCGTGGACGGGTCCATGCGGCGGATCTCCTGCTTGGACAGGATCGCGTCAGCGGGGACGGCCAGCTGGCCGGCGAAGGTCACCGGCAGCTCGTACTTCGCCACCCAGTCTGCCTCGAGCGTGCGGACGCCGGAACGGCCGGCAAGGGCCGCCTCCCAGGTGGAGGGGACGTCGCCGCCGATCGGCGAGGTCGCTCCGAGGCCGGTCACCACGACTCTCGTGGACGTGCCCATGGGCTCACTCCTCATTGCTGGCTCGCGTCGGCGAGCTGGGGGCTGACAGGCGTCGGGCGGGCGCGGCAGAGCCGCGCCCGCCCGGTCACATCAGGCTTGAGCCTTGACGATGAAGTCGACTGCGTCACCGACGGTGGTGAGGTTCTTGACCTCTTCGTCGGGGATGCGGACGTCGAACTTCTCCTCAGCGAGCGTGACGATCGTCATCATCGACAGCGAGTCGATGTCGAGGTCGTCGGTGAACGACTTGTCGCGCTCGACCGAGTCGGTGGGGAGACCCGTCTCCTCGTTGACGATCTCAGCGAGGCCGTCCAGGACTTCCTGCTCGGTGTTTGCCATCGTTGGCTTCTCCATTTCGGTGGGAACGCGGTTGTACGGGACAAGTGTCGTGGACCGCGGCGTCGTTCGGGCGAAAAGACACCATGGATCCTGTGGGCACTACGGGAGAACGACCACCTGCGCTGCGAAGACGAGACCGGCGCCGAACCCGATCTGCAGGCAGATGTCGCCCGACTTGGCCTGGCCCTCGCGGAGCAGGCGTTCGGTGGCGAGCGGGATGCTCGCCGCCGACGTGTTTCCGGTGTCGGCGATGTCGCGTCCGACGACCACGTGCGTGGGTAGCTTCAGCGTCTTGATCATCTGGTCGATGATCCGCATGTTCGCCTGGTGCGGCACGAATACGTCGATGTCCTCCGGGGTGAGCCCGGCGGCCTCGATCGCCTGCTGCGCGACCTGGGCCATCTGCCACACCGCCCACTTGAAGACGGTCTGGCCGTCTTGACGCAGGGTCGGGAACGTGGTCTCGCCGCTCTTCAGGGCCAGCCAGGAGTGCGTCTGGCCGATCGCGCCGCCCTGACCGGCCGAGCCCCAGATCGTGGGGCCGATGCCGGGGAAGTCCGCCGGGCCGATCACGGCGGCTCCGGCACCGTCGCCGAGGAGGAAGGAGATCGTCCGGTCCGTCGGGTCGATGAAGTCGGACATCTTCTCGGCTCCGACGACCAGGACGTGCGTCGCCTGTCCCGAGCGCACGAGGGCGTCGGCCTGGGCGATGCCGTAGCAGTAGCCCGCGCACGCGGCCGAGATGTCGTACGCAGCGGCCGGCATCGCGCCGATGCGGTCCGCGATCACTGCGGAAGCCGCGGGCGTCTGCTCGAAGTAGGTCACGGTCGACAGGATGACCGTGTCGATGTCGCTTCCCTGCAGCCCGGCGGCGGCGATGGCCTCCTGCGCGGCGCCGGTCGCGAGGTCGATCAGGCTCGTCTCGGGATCGGCTCGGCGCCGCGTGATGATGCCGGTCCGCTGGCGGATCCACTCGTCCGAGCTGTTGATCGGCCCGGCGACGTCCTCGTTCGTGACGACGTTGTCGCCGCGAACGCCACCGATCCCGAGGATCCGGGTGTACGGACGGACCGGCGTCTGGCGGAGCGTGGCCCCGCTCACGCTGCTGCTCCGCCGTGGCGTCGGATGAGGTCAGCGGCGGCCTCGAGGTCGTCGGGCGTCTTCACGGCAACGGTTTCCACGCCGCGCAGCGTACGCCGGGCGAGGCCCGTGAGTACGCCCCCTGGCGCGAGTTCCAGCAAACCGGTCACCCCTCGGCTGAGCATGGTCTCCTGGCAGAGATCCCACCGCACGGGCCGGGCGATCTGCGCGACGAGGCGCGCGACTGCCTCGGCGCCGTCGGTGACCACGGTCCCGTCGGAGTTCGACAGCAGGCTGACGCCGGCGGGCCGGGGCTGGACCCCCCGGCTCAAGGTCTCGAGCCGGGCCACGGCGCTGCCCATGTAGTCGGTATGGAAGGCGCCCGCCACCTGCAAGGGGATAACCTTCGCCTTGGTCGGGGGCGTCTCGGCCAAGGCCTTGAGCGCGTCCAGCGCCCCGGCGGCCACGACCTGCCCGCCGCCGTTGACATTGGCGGGCGTCAGGCCGAGCTCGGCCAGCCTGGTGAGCACCTCGTCCGGGTCGCCGCCGAGCACGGCGCTCATCCCCGTCGGCGTGGCAGCCGCGGCCGTGGCCATGGCGGCTCCCCGTTCGCGAACCAGGACCAGGGACTGCTCGGCGGTGAGGACGCCGGCCGCCACAGCTGCGGCGAACTCGCCGACGGAGTGACCTGCGGCCACGTCGATGGCAGCTCCGCGCTCCGTCTCGGTCGGCAGCAGCGCGTGGAGGGTCAGCAGCGACGTGGCGACGATGAGCGGCTGGGCGACGGCCGTGTCCCGGATCGTGTCCGCGTCCGACGTCGTGCCGTGCGTCAGCAGGTCGATCCCTGTGACGGCGGAGTACCACTCGAGGGTGTCGGACAGACCCGGCACCTCGAGCCATGGCGTGAGCATTCCGGGGGTCTGGGCGCCCTGTCCTGGGCAGGCAACGGCTAGCACCTTCACAGACTGTCGGGGCGACGGTCTCCGCCCTGGTCACGGCGTCGACGAACATGCGGGGGTCGGTTTGTGCGAAACATACAAGCGGGCGCGATCAGTCGGCCGAATCGGCGAGGAGTCCGAGCGCGATGGCGATCTGCAGGACGAAACCCTCGCGCGCTTCCGCGGGGTCCCAGCCCGTGACGGCCGCGATGCGGCGTAGCCGGTAGCGCACGGTGTTGGGGTGGACGTAGAGCACCCGGGCCGCTCCTTCGAGCGAGCTGCCCTCGGAGAGGTACGTCGAGAGGGTCTCCAGGAGCGGGCCGCCTGCCGTCAGAAGCGGTCTGTAGACATCGTGCAAGAGGGTCCGGCGGGCTTCGGCGTCCCCGACGAGGACGCGTTCGGGGAGCAGCTCGTCGGCCATCACCGGTCTGGGTGCCGAGGGCCACGCCCGCACCGCAGCCAGGCCGGCGAGGGCGGCTCGGGCCGAGCGGTTGGCTTCCGCGACGTCGCCCACGACGGGACCGATCACGACCGGCCCGGGCCCGAATCGGGTCGCGAGCCCGGCCGCGGCCGCCTTGAGGTCTCCCGAGCCACCGAGGATGACGACGATGCGGTCCCCCTGGATCCCCACCAGCGCGTCTTCCGCGGCGCGGCGCGTCGCTCTGCGCAGCTCGGCCGCGCGGACCTCGTCGAGGCGGTGGTCGCTCGTGCCGACCATGACGACCGTCGCGCCCTTTCCTGCCCAGCCGAGAGCCGAGATCCGCGACCTCAGGGAGTCGTCGGACTCACCGCGGACGAGGGAGTCGACGATCAGGGCCTCGAGGCGGGCGTCCCATGCCCCGCGGGTCTCCGCGGCCCGCGCGTAGACCTCGGCTGCGGAGAAGGCGACCTCCCGGGAGTAGAGCAGGACCGCCTCGCGCAGGGCCCCTGCGTGCTCGGGCATCGCGAGGCGGTCCGTGTGCGCCTCGACGACCTCGACGACGATGCGGACGAGCTGGAGGGTGTTCTGCAGGGAGATGGAGCGCGTGAGCTCCGGTGGGGCGGCTCGGAAGATCTCGGCCGCGTTGAAGGCCGTCGCCGAGGGGCGTTCGTACCAGGAGATGAACGCCGCGATGCCCGACTGCGCGACGAGCCCGATCCAGGACCGGTCCTCGGCGGCGAGGCCGCCGTACCACGGCAGCTCCTTGTCGAGCCGGTGCAGGGCGGCGGCTGTCAGCAGGTCGGTGCCCTGCCGAAGCCGCTGGACCATCTCCGGCGTCGGGCTTCGGCGGCCGGCGCTCGCCGGGGACGTGGTCATGGTCACGGATGATAGGGCGCCGTTGTCGGGGTGCGACAAACACGCGGGTGCCGATCTGGAGCCAAGTCACGGTAATCCGAGAACTTCCACCGTGTCTTGAGCGCACGCAACGGATATCGTCGCTGCATGGGCCTCTTCGATCGACTGCGCAGCACCATGCGGCGAGACCAGCCAGCCTCCCGAGTGGGCGTGCGCCCGCCGACCACTGCGGCCGCCCCGGCGGACAACGAGCGCGAGACGGCCTTGCGGCAGAAGCTCGTGACCGACCCGAATGACTCCGCCTCGTTCGCGGCACTCGCCGAGCTGGTGCGGCGCCGCGCCCAAGAGAACGCTCCGTCCGACCCGTTGATCGCCACCCATTCGCACGACCGCCAGCGTGCGGCGAACCTCGCCGTCTGGGCTCTGGCGGAGGAGCTCGCCGGTAACCCGCGCGGCTGGTACCCGCTGATTGAGCTCGCCAGGCTGTCCCTGGCCGACGACCACGAGTCCGCCCTGCGCCGCCTCGGCGCGGCCTGCGAGCGCGACACGAGCGGACACGCGGTCGCCGAGGGAGTGCGCATGCTGCGCGAGGCCAACCTGCCGGCCGAGGCTCTCGGGTTGGGCGTGGGGCACTGGGATCCCCAGCACCACGTCCCGGAGGCCGGGCGGCACGTGGTGCTCGCGGCGCTCGACGCCGGGCGTCCGGCGGAGGCCCGGCGTCACCTGGAGGCGCTGAACGACGTCGCCGGCCAGCACGCCGCCACGGCCAAGGAGATCCGCGGGCGTCTCGAGCCGCTGGTCGCCGCCGCCGAGGAGATGGCTCGCACGTCGTACATGACCCAGACGGGCACCGTGCCCGCGATCAAGGAGTTCCGTGCCGGGGGCGCGCCGTTCGCCACGTCGCCGGGCGGAACGGGCACCCTGCCGGCGATGACGCCGACGCCGCGGGCCCAGCCCGCCCAGCCCGCCCCGGATCGCCCGTCCTGACCCGGCGCGCGCACCCCGCCCCGCCCGGAGACAGCTGAGCCGATCTCGTCCGTTCGGCTCAGCAGAAGGGCCCGGTCACCTGTCGTGACCGGGCCCTTCTGCTACCCGATGGGGTACGTGCTCAGGAGTCTCCGCCCGAGTTGCCGGTGGTGCCGGCGTTGACGTCGGTCAGGCGGTACTGCTCGATCGCCCGGCCGACCACGCTCGGGTCGACGTCCCCTCGCCTGGCGAGCGCCTGGAGCGTGCGCACCACGAGGGAGTGGGAGTCGATCAGGAAGTGCCGACGTGCGACCGGGCGGGTGTCGGAGAATCCGAAGCCGTCCGCGCCGAGGGTGAGATAGTCGCCCGGGATCCACTCGCGCACCTGGTCAGGGACCAGGTGGTCGTAGTCGGACGTCGCCACGAACGGTCCACCGGCGCCCTGGAGCTTCTCGGTGATGTAGGGCGTCCGCGGAGCGTCGCCCGGGTTGAGGAACGCCGCCTTGTCCGCCGCGAGCGCGTCGCGACGGAGCTCGTTCCAGCTCGTCACGCTCCAGACCGCGGCGCGGACGCCCCAGTCGTCCGCGAGGATCTTGCGAGCCTCGAGCGCCCACGGCACGGCGACGCCGGAGGCCAGCAGCTGGGCCTGGGGGCCCTCGCCGTCGACCGACGCCACCTTGTGGATGCCCCGCAGGATGCCGTCGACGTCGATACCTTCAGGCTCCGCCGGGTGCACGATCGGCTCGTTGTAGAGCGTGATGTAGTACATGACGTTCTGGTCGCGGGACTCGTTCTCGCCGTACATCCGCTGCAGGCCGTCGCGGATGATGTGCCGGATCTCGTACCCGTACGCGGGGTCGTACTGGACGATGGCGGTGTTCGTGCCCGCGAGGATGGGCGAGTGCCCGTCGGCATGCTGCAGGCCCTCACCGGTCAGCGTCGTCCGACCCGCCGTGGCGCCCATGATGAAGCCACGCGTCATCTGGTCGCCGGCTGCCCAGAACTGGTCGCCGGTGCGCTGGAAGCCGAACATCGAGTAGAAGATGTAGAACGGAACCAGCACCTCGCCCTGCGTGGCGTAGTTCGTCCCGACGGACTGGAACGCCGACGCCGAGCCCGCCTCGTTGATGCCGGTGTGCAGGATCTGGCCCGACTCCGACTCCTTGTAGCTCAGCATGAGCTCGCGGTCCACAGCGAGGTAGTTCTGCCCCAGCGTGTTGAAGATCTTGGCGCTCGGGAAGATCGAGTCCAGGCCGAAGGTGCGCGCCTCGTCGGGGATGATCGGGACGATCCTGCGCCCGAACCCCTTGTCCTTCATCAGCTCCTTGAGCAGCCGGACGAACGCCATGGTCGTGGCGATCTCCTGCGTGCCCGAGCCCTTGGCGAGCACCTCGTACGACTTGGGTCCCGGTAGCGCGACCTGGGTGTACTTGCTGCGCCGCTCCGGCACGTACCCGCCCAGCTCGCGACGGCGCTCCTGCATGTACGCGATCTCCGGCGCGTCCGGACCTGGGTGGTAGTACGGCGGGAGATAGGGGTTCTCGTCGATCTGCGCGTCCGTGATCGGGATCTGCATCGAGTCGCGAAGCAGCTTCAGGTCGTCGGACTTGAGCTTCTTCATCTGGTGCGCGGACATCCGGCCGGCGAAGCTCGGGCCGAGCATGTAGCCCTTGATCGTCTTGGCCAGGATGACGGTTGGCTGACCCGTGTGGGCGGTGGCCGCTGCATAGGCCGCATAGACCTTGCGGTAGTCGTGCCCGCCGCGCTTGAGCTGCCAGATCTCGTCGTCCGTCATCTTGGCGACGAGCTCCTTGGTGCGCGGGTCGCGCCCGAAGAAGTGCTCGCGGATGAACGCCCCGGACTCCGCCTTGTAGGTCTGGAAGTCGCCGTCCGGCGTGGTGTTCATGAGGTTGACGAGGGCGCGGTCCTTGTCAGCGTTGAGCAGCGTGTCCCAGCCGCGGCCCCAGATGACCTTGATGACGTTCCAGCCCGCGCCCTTGAAGAAGGCTTCGAGCTCCTGGATGATCTTGCCGTTGCCGCGAACCGGGCCGTCGAGACGTTGCAGGTTGCAGTTGACGACGAAGTTCAGGTTGTCGAGGCCCTGGGCGGCGGCCAGCTGGAGCATGCCGCGCGACTCCGGTTCGTCCATCTCTCCGTCGCCGAGGAACGCCCAGACCTGCTGGCCCGTGGTGTCCCTGATGCCGCGGTTCGACTGGTACTTGTTCACCCACGCCTGGTAGATGGCCGATGACGGGCCGAGGCCCATCGAGACGGTCGGGAACTCCCAGAAGTCCGGCATGAGCCGAGGGTGGGGGTAGGAGGGCATGCCGCCGCCCGGGTGCGAGAGCTCCTGACGGAAGCCGTCGAGCTGGTGCTCGCTGAGGCGACCCTCGAGGAATGCCCGGGCGTACATGCCCGGCGCCGCGTGGCCCTGGAAGTAGACCTGGTCGCCGCCGCCGGGGTGGTCCTTGCCGCGGAAGAAGTGGTTCAAGCCGACTTCGTAGAGCGTCGCGCTCGAGGCGTAGGACGAGATGTGGCCGCCGACGCCGATCCCCGGTCGCTGGGCCCGGGTCACCATCACGGCAGCGTTCCATCGGGCCTCGCGGCGGTACTTGCGCTCCATGGTCTCGTCGCCCGGGAAGTACGGCTCCTGGTGCACGCCGATCGTGTTCACGTAGGGCGTGGCGACCGGCGTGGGAACGGCGACGTTCCGCTCGCGGGCACGTTTGAGCATCTTCAGGAGCACGTAGCGGGTGCGGGGGCCGCCCTTGGCGTCGATCAGTCCGTCTAGCGACTCGAGCCACTCGGTGGTCTCATCCGCATCGATGTCTGCTACCTGACTGAGCAACCCGTCGATCAGAGGACCAGACTCATCTTGTGGAGACACAACACCCTGCTTTCATCCGGCGTCTTTGAACGGTGTGGCTGACTGCGCCCAGGCGGGGCGGCCATCGCCCGGCCCATTCTGGCGTGAGAACGGCCGGTCTGTACCCCAACCCAGCCTGCCACGATCTGCGGGTGCAGCGCGACACGCCAGCAGGCGGTCGTGCGGGGTGTCTTCGGGGCCCCATCCCGGGGCGGGCTGCGTGATAGTGGACACTGGTGGCAGACGAGGGTGGGCGCGGGGCCTGCCCGACGATGGAAGGATGCACAGGTGGCAGCGACCGCGGGGCCCTCTACCCACGACACGGGCAAGGGGCCGCTCGGCTTCAGCTCCGGGCAGGTCGTCCAGGAGTGGGGGTACGACGAGGACATCGATCGGCGACTTCGCGCGGACGTCGAGGCCGCGACGGGTACCGAGCTGGTCGACGAGTACTACGGCGACGTCACGGACGGCGCGATCCTGTGGTGGCGCGAGGAGGACGGTGACGTCTCGGATCTCGCGGACACGCTCGTCGACGCACAGGCCAACCTGGACAACGGCGGTCTGATCTGGGTCCTGAGCCCGAAGTCGGGCCGACCGGGACACGTGCAGCCGCGCGACGTCGAGGAGGCGGCCAGCACGGCCGGGCTCCATGCGACCACGGCCGTGGCCGCAGCGCCCGCGTGGTCGGGTATCCGGCTCGCCGCGCGTCCCCGTACCCGCTGAGGCCGGCACTGCGCCGCACTGTCGAGCACTCGGGCCGATGATCCTTGGGAGTCGGTCGGCGCCACTAGGCTGTCTGGCGCTGCCGGGCCCGTAGCTCAGTTGGTTAGAGCGCCGCGTTTACACCGCGGATGCCGGGGGTTCGAGTCCCTCCGGGCCCACGACGTGTCGTAGCCTGCGCCCGTGCCTGCGCTCCGACTCGCCGAGATCATCCGCATCCTCGAGACGCGCTACCCCCCGCAGACGGCGGAGGCGTGGGACGCCGTCGGGCTCGTGACGGGCGACCCGGAGCAGGAGATCCGCAAGGTGCTCCTCGCCGTCGACCCGGTGGCGCAGACCGTCCAGGAGGCCCTGGACTGGGGGGCCGACCTGCTGCTCACCCACCATCCGCTGTTCCTGCGGGGCGTCTCGTCGGTCGCAGCGACGACCGCGAAGGGCCGCGTCGTCCATGAGCTCCTGCGCGGTGGCTGCGCCCTCTTCAACGCCCACACCAACGCCGACGCCGCGCCGGGTGGGGTGGCCGAGGCACTGGCTCGCGCCGTCGGGCTGGGGGAGACGCGACCGATCCTGGCGCACCCCTCGGCGTCTCTCGACGTGCTCGTCACGTACATCCCGGTGGGCCAGTCCTCCGCACTGATCGATGCACTCGCCGCCGCGGGCGCGGGTGCGATCGGTGACTACACCGCGTGTGCCTGGGAGTCGGACGGAGTGGGCCAGTTCCTGCCAGGCCCGGGCGCGCACCCGACGATCGGCTCGGTGGGCGAGGTGACGCGCGTCCCGGAGACGCGCATCGAGATGGTGCTGCCGCGGTCGCGCCGGCAGGACGTCCTGGAGGCGCTACGCGCAGCGCACCCCTACGAGGAGCCGGCTTTCAGCTTCATCGAGCTCGGGTCGTGGTCGAGCGCTGCCGGCACGGGGCGCATCGGCGACCTGCCCGCGCCGATGTCGTTGCGGGCGTTCGCCCAGATCGTCGCTGACGTGCTGCCGGGCACCGCTGGGGGGATCCGGGTCAGCGGTGACCTCGACGCGCAGGTGCGGACGGTGGCTGTCTGCGGCGGCAGTGGCGACTCGCTCCTGGACGCCGTGCGAGCTGCCGGCGCGGACGTGTACGTCACCGCCGACCTCCGCCATCACCGAGCCTCCGAGGCCCGGGAGGACTCACCTGCCGGACCTCCGTTCCTCGTCGACGTGGCCCACTGGGCCAGCGAGTGGCCGTGGTTGCCGCGCGCCGCGGCGGACCTCCGCGCGGACGTCGAGGCCGCGGGGGCTACCGTGGAGACTCGGGTGAGCGAGACGGTGACGGACCCGTGGACGGCGCGCTTCGAGCGCGGCGCCGGCGCTCCGCCCGGACCTGAGCCCGCTATGCACGCCGACCCGACCCTGGGAGCCCAGCCGTGACCAAAGCCCCGGCAGCCGACCAACGACGCCTGCTCGACGTGCAGGCGCTCGACACGCGGGCCGCGCAGCTCGCGCACCGGCGCAAGACGCTGCCGGCGCTCGCCGACCTCGAGTCGGTCCGCGGCGGCCTCGTCCAGGCCGAACGTGAGCAGGTCACTGCGAAGACGCTGGTGAAGGACCTGTCGCGGGAGGTCGCCAAGGCGGAGACCGACGTCGAACAGGTGCGTAGTCGCGCCGATCGCGACCGCAAGCGTCTCGAGAGCGGATCCGGCACGGCGAAGGACCTCCAGGCGCTGACCCACGAGCTGGAGTCCTTGGCCCGACGACAGGGCGTGCTGGAGGAAGCCGAGCTGGAGGTCATGGAGCGCCTCGAGGAGGCCGAGCGGTCCCACGCAGCCGTTGCGGCGCGCGTGGCCGAGCTCAAGACGCGAGAGGCCGCCCTCAAGGCGGATCTCGACGCCGCTGAGCTTGCGATCGACGTCGACGCCTCAGCCGTCGCCAACGAACGGCTGGACTCCGCGAGCGGTATCGACGCCGCGCTCCTCGCCCTGTACGAGCGGCTGCGGGCGCACGGCGGGGGTCTCGGAGCTGCCGCGCTGCGCGGCAACCGCTGTGAGGGATGTCGCCTGGAGCTCAACCCGACCGACCTCGCCGCGATCCGCGCCATGAAGCCCGACGACGTCGCCCGCTGCGAGGAGTGTGGCCGGATCCTGGTCCGGGACGAGAAGCACGGGGGATCTGCCTGATGAGCGCCGGGGGGCAGGCGGGGCGACGGCTGATCATCGAGACCGACGGCGGCGCGCGGGGCAACCCCGGTCCTGCCGGTTGGGGCGCGGTGATCCGGGACGCCGACGGCACCGTGCTCGCAGAGCGCGCGGACTACCTCGGGGTGACGACGAACAACGTGGCCGAGTACTCCGGCCTCGTGGCCGGGCTGCGCACCGCCAAGGCGATCGACCCGGCGGCCCGGGTGGAGGTCCGGGCGGACTCCAAGCTCCTCGTCGAGCAGATGTCCGGCCGCTGGCAGATCAAGCATGAATCGATGCGACGGCTGGCCGCGCAGGCGCGCGCTGCGTTTCCGCCGGAGCAGGTCCGCTACACGTGGATCCCACGTTCCGAGAACGCGGCCGCCGACGCGCTGGCGAACGAGGCGATGGACCTGCGGATCGCCGTGGTCCGAGACAGAGACCCGAGCCTGGCCGACGCCGGTGGCTCCGACCCGGGCGAGCCGGATCGGGAGGGCGACGAGCCGGGCTCGGGTTCGTGGACGGCGTCCGGCGCGGCGATGAGCCCGGTCGACGACGAGGTGGAGCCGGCAGCGGGAACGTCGTCGGAGTGGGTCCGTTCGGCGTCGGGCACCGGATCGCGACCCGGCGGCGGGATCCAGACCGCGCCTCTGGTCCCGCCGGCCCTGGGAAGTGCCCTCCACATGGGCGTGGGTGACCCGGTCACCATCGTCCTCGTGCGGCACGGTCAGACGGACATGACAGCGGCGAGGGTGTACGCGGGCGGCGGCGCGCCAGGCGTCGGCCTGAACGCCAAGGGTCGCACCGAGGCCGCTCGCGCTGCCGACCTCGTCAACCGGATCGGCCGGGAGGTGTGGCCGGACCTGCCCGTGCCGAGCGTTCTCCTGTCGTCCTCGATGCTGCGTGCCCAGCAGACGGCAGCGGCGATCGGCCGCCGCCTTGGCGTGAGAGCGCGCACCGACGACGCGTTCGAGGAGCTCCGCTTCGGGGCGTGGGAGGGGCTCACGGCGCCGGAGATCGAGGCGCGGTGGCCCGGTCAGCTGCGACGTTGGCATCGCGACCCGGCGATGCGTGCGCTCGGCGGGGAATCGATGCGGGACGTCGCGGTGCGCGCGCACGGCGCCATCACGCGACTTCTCGACGACTACGCCGGCAAGACGGTGGTCGTCGCCACGCACACGATCACGATCCGGGCGGGCGTCGGGTCCGTCGCCGGGCTCGACCCGGGGAGCTGGCCGACGCTGCGGGTGCCCCCGGCTTCGCTCAGCATCCTGCGTCTGTGGCCCGCGGGTCACGAGCTCACCGTGCTGGGTTGCCCGAGCGATCTCTGACCCCCGCGAGCCCTGCCCCTGCCCCTGCCCCTGCCCCTGCGCCGAAGCGTCATGACTCGGCGGTCGAGGCCTCCAGCGCCGACGAATGATGCATTCGGCCCGGGGGCGGCTAGGCTGGGTTCGCGGATGAGTCGGCCAGGCGGTCGCGTCGGGCGGGTCATCAGACCCGACCCGCCGAGGAACGTCCGGGCTCCGTAGGGCAGGGTGGTGGGTAACACCCACCCGGGGTGACCCGCGGGACAGTGCCACAGAAAGCAGACCGCCGGGCCTGGGCAACCAGACCCGGTAAGGGTGAAACGGTGGTGCAAGAGACCACCAGCGCATCGGGTGACCGGTGCGGCTAGGTAAACCCCACCTGGAGCAAGGCCAGACAGGGAGCGTTTGAGGGCTGCCCGCCCGAGCTCCCGGGTAGGCCGCTGGAGGCGTGCGGCAACGCACGTCGTAGATGGATGGCCGCCACCGGTGCGCAAGCACCGGGACAGAACCCGGCGTATCGGCCGACTCATCCGCACTTAGGGCGCTGGCCGGGGAGAACGCTCCTGCGAGGGGGCGTGCTGTCCGCAGACGGTCGGCGCGAGTCTGGGTCTCATCGCGATGTCCGCCGCCCGGGAGTGCAGTCTCGGCCCGGGCAGGCCGGCTGTCGAAGCCGCCACCTACGCTGAGGGCGCGGCGCTGAACCGCGCCCTCACCGGCAAGGGCCTTTCGGCTCATGCGTACGCGCTACGCGCCCACGACGTCGGCGCTGCGGTGGGGACCGGGCTTCCGGTTGCCGGTGGCTCGGTGCGCTGCCTATGAGATCCGCCCAAAGTGTCCTTCGACGGCCCGCTGCGGCGAGGGGGTCTAGGTGACCCGGGCGCTCGGGTCCAGTGCGCGGCACTGCTCCAGAAACAGCGCCGCCCCCCGGCCTAGGCCGGGGGGCGGAACGCTTCTACGGGCCCACCTGGGGGGGGTCGGCTAGCCCGTTACGAGTATCTTTCCACCGTTGGCCCGGTGTCGCCGAGAGCCAGAACCGCACGGATCCGCGCAAAGCCGCAACAAGTCCGCAATCGGATTCGGCGCCATCACTGGGAAAAGTGCCCCCGAGTCGCGTGATCCTGCCGCTCGCGAGGCCGTCGGCAGGCTTCTGAACGGCGCGAGACTGCAGGTCAGTGGTTCGGGCACGGAGGGGTCAGCGAGCCACGGCGCGTGCGGTGGCCGGTGCCGGGAGCCGCCGGGGTCGGCCGAGGGCCTGGCCGACGTCAGTTCATGGGATCTCGTGGGGGCGGCGGGGAGAGGCGCGCGGTTCCCCCGTCGAGGTCGATCTCTGGCTGTGGTTCGTCCGACTCTCGCTGCGCGATGGTCAGCCGTTGGCGGTCGCGCTCGGCGACCAGGTGCTGGCGGCTCGGCTGGAAGAGCTCGAAGACATCGCCCAGGGGGCCGCCTCCGCCTCGTGGCTCTGGGGATCGGCGCCGCCGGTAGATCCAGCCACGCGCCTCGGCCCAGACGGCCATGCGGTCGACCGCGACTGCCAGCACGACGGTGCCGAGCACCCACCCCAGCCAGGTCATCGCGGCCGCTCCCGCCCGGCGCGCGCCGCCGCGCCGTCGTCACCGGTGCGCCGCAACGCGAGGGCGCGCACCTGGGCGCGGTGGGCGTCGAGGAGCCAGCCAGGCGTGAGTCTGGGATCGCTGCACGACCGCTGGGCCCGCAGGTGTGCCAGATAGCGACGGTCGAGCGCCAGCCGGCGGCGCGCCTCCGTGGCGTCCGCCACGTGCCCGTGGCCGGGGACGATCACGTCGACCACGTCCGACTCGACGAGCATCGCCACCTCCTCCAAGGCGTCGGCGTAGTCGGTCACCGGGTTGGCCGCGTCGAGGTCGAGCAGCGGGACCTCGACGTCGGAGACCATGTCGCCTACGACGAGTATGCGCTGCTCGCGAAGCAGGAGCGCGGCGCCTCCGGGTGCGTGCCCGGCCAGCGGGTGGACGAGCGCGGGGACGGGAGACCACGGCAGCGTGTTCGCGCCGACGGCCAGCGACGTCAGCACCCCGAAGGAGCCGACGTCCAGCGGTGCGACCTCGGCGTCGCGTCGGTCGCCGAGGTCGGCCGCGGCTTCGGCGAGGAGCTCGGCCCGACGAGCCCTGGCGACGGACACCGCTTCCGGCAGCGCCCAGCGCGGAACGTCGCCCAGGAGGGGCGACCACAGCAGGTGATCCCAGTGCGGGTGGGTGGAGAACCTGGCCCGGACGCTCCAGCCGTGCGAGCGGATCTGGTCGGCCAACGTCTCGAGATCATCGGCCGTGACCCCGGGGTCGACGACCAGTGCGTCCCCATCGGGTCCGACGATCACCGTGCTCGTCGTCAGGTAGAGGGGCGACGTGGTCACCCAGACGCCGGCGGCGACCTCGTGCAGCACGGTGGGCGACGAGGTCAGGGCAGGGTGAGGATCTCGGCGCCGGTCGGCGTCACGAGGAGCGTGTGCTCGAACTGCGCGCTGCGGCTGCGGTCGGCGGTGACGACCGTCCAGCCGTCCTCCCACATGCGCCACTCGGCCGAGCCCAGCGTCAGCATCGGCTCGATCGTGAACACCATGCCCGCCTCGATGAGCGTGGCGTACTCGGGTGCCGAGTCGTAGTGGGGAATGACCAGCCCCGAGTGGAACGCCTCCCCGACGCCGTGCCCGGTGAACTCACGGACGACGCCGTACCCGAAGCGCCTGGCGTAGGACTCGATCACGCGGCCGATGGTGTTGATCTGCCGGCCGGGCCGCACCGCCTTGATCGCGCGGGCCAGCGACTCGCGCGTGACGTCGATGAGGGCCTGGGACTCGGTGTCGATCTCCCCGACGGCGAACATCGCGTTGTTGTCCCCGTGCACTCCGTCGAGGAACGCGGTGATGTCGACGTTGACGATGTCGCCCTCGGCCATGACGGTCGAGTCCGGGATGCCGTGGCAGATGACCTCGTTCAACGACGTGCACAGGGATTTGGGGAAGCTTCGGTACCCGAGCGTCGAGGGGTAGGCGCCGTGGTCGAGCAGGAACTCGTGCCCGATGGCGTCGAGCCGGTCGGTGCTCACTCCTGGGGCGACCGCGCGGCCGACCTCCTCCAGCGCCTGCGCCGCCAGGCGGGCTGCGCGACGGATCCGGTCGATCGTCTCGGCGTCCTTCACCTCGCTGCCGGTGAACGGCTGCGGGGCGGGCCTGCCGACGTACTCGGGACGCGCGATCGAGGCCGGGACCGGGCGCCGGGGCGAGATCCGGCCCGGAACCAGGCTCCCGACCGGCGCGGTGGTTGCGACCATGGGGGGAGTCTACGGAACCGGCGGCAGCGTGCCGACGTCGGTCCGGGGCGCCACAGGCTCATGGGAAGGCGCGAGATGGCGCAGAAGCAGCCGGAGTTCTACTACAACCTCGACACGCGCGAGGTCGAGGAAGGGTTCGTCAGCCAGTGGACCAAGCGTATCGGCCCGTACCCGACCCGCGAGGCCGCCCAGCACGCGCTCGACACGGCGGCGCGGCGCAATGACACATGGGACGAGGCAGACCGAGCATGGCGTGGTGACGACTGACGACGAGACCGAGCCGACCCAGGCCGGCCCCCCGGAAGCAACCGTGGCAGGTACCGATGGCTGAGCCGAAGCGATCCATCGGGTTCGGCTGGCTCGCGATCATCGCCGTCGCCCTCGGGGTCGTGATCATCGGCGTCGGCGTCTTCCGCGACGATGCCACGCCGACTCCCGGCGCCAGCCCGAGCGGCGGCGTCCTGACCGGGTTGACCGTCGCCTTGGACCCCGGCCACAACGGCGGCAACGCCGCGAGCCCGGACCAGATCGGTGCCGCCGTCCCCGACGGGCGCGGCGGCACCAAGGCCTGCAACACCACGGGCACCGCGACGGCCGACGGCTATCCCGAGCATGCGTTCACCTGGGACGTCGCGCTGCGCACCCGCGACCGTCTCGAGGCCATGGGTGCCACCGTGCTGCTCACGCGGGACAGCGACGACGGCGTCGGTCCGTGCGTCGACGTTCGCGGCACGTTCGGCCAGGAGAACGACGCCGACGTCGTCGTGTCCATCCACGCGAACGGCAGCGAGGACGCAGGCCTGCGCGGCTACTTCGCGATCGTCTCCGAACCGCCGCTCAACGAGGCGCAGGGGATCCCTTCCGTCGCGCTGGCTGAGGCCCTCCTCGGCAGCCTGGAGGATGCCGGGCTCACGCGTTCGTCGAGTTACCCCGACGGGATATCCTTCCGCTCCGATCTTGCGGGTCTCAACCACGCCGAACGCCCCACGGTGATCCTCGAGCTGGGGGAGATGCGCAATGGCGAGGACGCCGCTCTGATGTCCTCGGCCGAGGGTCGCGCCGGCTATGCCCGGGCGGTCGCTGCCGGGGTCCTCGCGTGGGCCGAGGACCAGGCCTGACCGCACCGTCGGCGAGACCTACCCGCACTCTCGAGAGGACCCGGAGATGGTCGATGGAGAGAAGGCGACGGCACGACCGTGGCGGACCCTGAGGTGGCCGGTCTACGCGAGCGCCTTCGGACTCATGGTGATCGTCGCCGCATTCGTGACAGACGCCGCACCGGCCTCGTCAAGCCTGAACGAGCTCTCGCTCCTCATCGGGGTCGCGGGCATCTTCTGGTGTGCGGCGAGCCTGGCGTGGCTGGTCGTCGCGCTGTTCGTGGTGCGCGCACGCGCTCAGCGCTGAGCCGCTGCCCGGCACCCGGGGGACGTCCCGCCGGGCCGGCGCCCTACTCGGCGTACGTGTGCTGCTGTGCCGGGAACGTGCCGCCCCGGACCTCGCCCACGTAGTCGTCGGCCGCGGACCTCAGCGCGGCACCGATCTCCGCGAAGCGCTTGGCGAAGCGCGGCGACCAGTCGCCCATGCCGGCCATGTCGAGCCAGACCAGCACCTGCCCGTCGCAGCCGGCGCCGGCGCCGATCCCGATGGTCGGGATCTCGAGGGCCTGCGTCACCGCGTCGGACACCGGCGCCGGGACCATCTCGAGGACGACCGCGATCGCGCCGGCTGCCTGCAGCGCCAGGGCGTCCGTGACGAGCTTCTCGGCGGCCGCGTCGCCCCTGCCCTGCACACGCTTGCCGCCGATCATGTTCTCGGACTGCGGGGTGAATCCCAGGTGGCCGACGACGGGGATCCCCGCTCCGGTCAGCAGCCGGACGCTGGCGACCAGGCGTTCACCACCCTCGACCTTGACGGCGTGGGCACCGCCTTCCTTGAGCATCCGTGCGGCGGTCGCGAAGGCTTGTTCCGGGCTTGCCTCGTAGCTGCCGAAGGGCAGGTCGGCGACGACCATCGCGCGCTTCGAGGCCCGGGAGACAGCGCGCACGGCGGGGATCATCTCGTCCACGGTCACGGGGATCGTGCTCGGGTGCCCGAGCATGTTGTCGCCCATCGAGTCACCGACCAGCAGCATGTCGACGCCGGCCGCGTCGAAGATCCGCGCGGTCGGCACGTCGTAAGCGGTGAGCATGGTCAGCCGGGTCCCCCGCGCCTTGGCCGCCCGGAGGTGCTGGACGCGC
>JAHECE010000012.1 GCA_024641895.1 Actinomycetales bacterium | reverse complement strand
CGCCCGCGCACATCGTGCAGGGTTCGAGCGTGACGACCAGGGTGCAGTCGTCGAGCCGCCACGAGCCTCGTGCAGCGGCTGCCTCGCGCAGGGCCACGATCTCGGCGTGCGCCGTCGGGTCGCCGTGGGCCTCCCGCGCGTTGTGGCCGACCCCGACGACGGCGCCCGACTCGTCGACGACGACGGCCCCGACCGGGACGTCGCCGGTCGCGAGGGCGAGCCGCGCCTCGTCGACGGCACGGTCCATCCACCGCTCGAGCTCGGGCCGGATGACGTGGCGCACGTGACCATCCTGCCGTCTCCGGCCGGTCGCCCCGCAACGCGTCGTTCGCGGGGTGCAGCGCGGGGCGTGGCGCGCGCGAACGTATCGCTCGCGCACCGGATAGGTTCGCCGCATGCGCGTCTTCGTCGCCGACCATCCCCTGATCGCCCACAAGCTCACCCTGCTGCGGGACGAGGCCACGTCGCAGCCGACGTTCCGACAGCTCGTCGAGGAGCTCGTCACCCTGCTGGCCTACGAGGCCACCCGGTCCATCCGGACGGAATCGGTGGAGGTGCGGACGCCGGTCACGACGACCACCGGCATCCGTCTCGCCCGGCCCCTGCCGATCGTGGTCCCGATCCTGCGGGCGGGCCTGGGCATGCTCGAGGGCATGACGCGGCTGCTGCCCACCGCGGAGGTCGGCTTCCTCGGCATGCAGCGCGACGAAGAGACCCTGCAGACCATCACCTATGCGCGCCGCCTGCCTGAGGACGTCGCGGGCCGCGAGTGCTTCATGCTCGACCCGATGCTGGCGACCGGCGGCACCTTGATCGCCGGCATCACCTACCTGCTCGAGCGCGGGGCGCGCAACGTGACCGTGATCTGCCTGCTGGCCGCCCCGGAGGGCCTCTCGCTGCTGTCGACGACGTTCGGCGGCCGCGACGACGTCGCGATCGTCACCGCGTCCGTCGACGAGCGCCTCGACGAGAAGGGCTACATCGTGCCCGGGCTCGGCGACGCCGGCGACCGCCTCTACGGCGTCGTCTGAACCACGCTCACCCGAGCCGGCCGGGTCGGCACGGCTCGGGGCTGCCTCACCGCTTGTAGTGGGACGCTGCCAGGCCCCGGTCCTGCAGAACAGGCACGACGTCGACGGCGAGCGCGGCGACGTCGTGCGGCAGGGAACCCGGGATCAGCGTGAAGCCGTCGACCACACGATCCGAGAACCAGGCCTCGACGAGGTCGGCCAGCTGACCCGCGTTGCCGAGGTGGCTGAGCGTGCGCCGCCACGCAGGCTCACCCGCGTGCAGGTCAGCGAGGATGTCAAGGCGCGCCCGGGCCGCGGCGGCGTCGGGGCTGATGACGACGACGGCGTCGACGAGCACGCGGACGTCGTCAGGGTCGCGACCGGCTGCGGCCGCCGCCGCGCGGACGCCCTCACGCAGCGCGCGGGCGGCCTGGGCGTCGAGCGCCTCGATACGCACGACATCGGCGTACGCACCGGCGACGGCGATCGATGCGGGCGAGCCGGCCCGGATGACGACGGCCGGCCGCTCGCCCTGCCGGTGCGCCTTGCGACCCCCGGACTCCGAGGGTGTCCCGGGGACCGCGGTCCGGATCTCGCGACCGATGCGGTCCCAGACCTCCTCGGTCTCGCCGATCAGGCGCGCCTGGGAGGTTCCGACCTGCCACGCGGCGCGTCCGCCGCTCTTGGCGTCGAGGGTCGTGACGGCCGTGGCGACGTGCAGCGGGTCGAGGTAGCTCGTGTCGATCGTCGCGACGAGGCCGACCCCC
The DNA here is from genome assembly GCA_024641895.1 of Actinomycetales bacterium. Taxonomy (GTDB): domain Bacteria; phylum Actinomycetota; class Actinomycetes; order Actinomycetales; family JAHECE01; genus JAHECE01. Next base: position 19,911 of record JAHECE010000012.1, on the reverse strand, counting down.
GACGTCACCGGCGCGAGCCTGCACGCCACCCGGGCCGCGTCCAGCCGGCTGGCGTTCGTCCGCTTGACACCCGGAGCGAGGGCGAAGTCCTCGTCGAAGGCGACGAAGTCGAGCGCGACGCGCTCCGCGACCCGGACGAGCTCGACCACGCGCTGCTGGTCGATCTCGGCGCGGGGCTCGTCGGCGCTCGGCGTCCAGGGCGTGCTGCTGACGCCGAGCGCCGTGAGGTCGAGCCCGAGGGTCAGCGCCCGGGTGCGCGGGCGAGACGTCACGACCAGGCCGGGGGCGGGGTCGAGATGGGCAACGGGATGGTGCGGGGTGACGGCGATCTCGGTCATGGCGGTATTCCTCACGGCTGCGGAAAGCCCCGACTCCGGCGGGAGGCGCTCGTCGACGTCGTCGTCGGCGTGCGCCACCAGGCTGGGGGCTACGTACGGATGGGGATCGGTGCGTGGACGTCGCCGGCGTCGGCCGCGTGCAGCGGCTCAGCCAGCGGCGCCGGGCGGGCGGCTGGTCTCAGACCAGCGCGCCCTGGCGACACATCGACGGACAGCACATTCGCGCACGGCACATTCGGGCACGGCTCAGCGTCGCCGGGCTCGTCTCGTGGGCCGTGGTCCTCACGCGCTCTCCCAATCCCCCCGCAGGTGCGGGGTTCGTGCGCTTGCACCGCAGTCAGCGGTACCTGGTTGTCACCCGGGGCACCCCACCGCGCGGGGGGTTGCCGGCCAGCTAGCCGGGGCTGGACGCTGGCGCTCAGAACCTGAGTGGAAGGTAGGTCGACCAGGACAGCACTGTCAACAGCATCTTTGTCGGCCCGCGCTCGGTGTTGCCGGCGCGAGCCGCGAGCGACGCCGAGCCGGGCGCGACGCTGGTGAGTGCTTGATCGGCTTCAGACCGGGTTCGCACCTGGCCATGACCGAACGCAGCCTCGGGGCGAGCCTCAGGTCGAGGGCAGGCCAAGGATCCAGACCGACACCTGTTCCGCGTCTGCGGGTGCCCCGACACCGCCCACCTCGACCACCCAGTGCTCCCCGGCCGCAGGATAGGCGCGGGAGGACCGGTTCGGTTCGCCGTCGACGAAGACCTCGATCACGCTCCCGTCGACGAGCGCACGCAGACCCGCGCCGTCGGGCACCGAGTACTCGGCGACGAGCCGCCGACCGGCGTCGTCATCGGCACCCCGGCCCTCGAGGAGGAGCCGGATCCCGACCGGCACCGCCCGCCGGCGAGGCTCGAGCACGACCTCGAACGCCACGTCGTGGACCGCGACACCGCCCTCGTCGCCAGGACCGTCGTGCAGCAGCCGGCGCCGCAGCGCGGTCAGCTCAGGGGCGGGCCTGCTCTCGAGCCTCCCGCGCACGACGTGCAGCTCGCGGGGGAAGGAGAGCAGACCCGCCCAGCCGGCGGCGTCGACCTCCTCCTGGGTGCGCCCGTCCTCAAAGATCCAGCCCCAGGTCAGGACACGGTTCTGGAGCGCGAGCACCTGCGGGGCGTAGAGGTCGGGACCGACGTCGAAGCGGCCGCCGGTGACCGGCTCGAAGCGCAGAGCGCCGTCCTCGACGCGCAGATCGCCGGCGAGCCAGGCGACACGGTCGAACGACAGCGGGGTGCCTTGCGTGCCGATGAGCGGGGAGATCATGACCACCCAGGTCCCGTCGACCTGGAACAGCTGCGGGCACTCCCAGATCACGGCCGGCGCATGCTCGGCCGCAACCGGATGATCCGCCGAGACGAGGACGCCCCGGTAGACCCAGGCATGCAGGTCGTCGCAGGAATGGACGATGACGGCACCGCGCCCGTCCAGGGTCCCGGCCCCCTGCACGGCCCATCGCCGGCCCTCGACCTCGACGATGAAGGGGTCACGGACCGCGTCGAGGCCCTCTGGTCGACCGGCGACCGGCTCGTCCTCCTGGACCCAGTCCCGCATGGCGCGGTCGGAGCGGGCGAGCATCACCGAGGAGTCGCCACCGTCCACGACCAGACCGCTGTAGACCGCCGTCGGCACGCCGTCGTCCACGGTCACGGAACCCGACCAGCACCCGTGCGAGTCGGGCAGTCCCGGCCGCGGTGCGAAGGCCACGGGCTCGTCGTGCCAGGTCAACAGATCGGTCGAGCTGGCGTGACCCCACACGATCCGGTGGTGCCTGGCCGAGTGCGGGTTGTACTGGAAGAAGGCGTGGTAGACGCCGTCGACGTAGGACAGGCCGTTCGGGTCGTTGAGCCAGCCCTTCGGCGGGCGGATGTGGAGGCCCGGGAAGGCGGGGTCCCCGGGCGATGTGGGTGCTGCGGCCGCGTCGGTCACGACCCCATCCTCGTGGCAGGACCCCGCCCCGTGGCCGGATCGGGGACGGACCTTCGACTGTCGTCGTTCCGCGCCGGGCTACACCCGGGCGAGGGCCTGGGCGATGTCGTCGATCAGGTCGCGCGGGTCCTCGAGCCCGACCGACAGCCGAACCGTCGACTCCGCGATGCCCACGGCGCGACGCCCCTCCAGCCCGACCTTGCGGTGCGTCGTGGTGGCCGGGTGCGTGATCAGGGATTTCGCATCGCCGAGGTTGTTCGAGAGGTCGATGAGCCGCAGCGCGTCGAGGAACGCGAAGGTCCGCTCCTTCGCGCCCTCCCCGTCGGCGCCACCAGGCACGCGGAGCGTGAAGGTCACGACCGTGCCACCGGCCGTCATCTGCGCCTTCGCCAGCCCCACCTGCGGGTGGGAGTCGAGGAAGGGGTAGCGCACGGACTCGACCTCGGGCCGGGTCTCGAGCCATTGCGCGAGCTGCAGCGCTGCGGCGCTCTGTGCCCGCACCCGGAGCGGAAGCGTCTCGAGGCCCTTGAGGAGCACCCACGCGTTGAACGGGCTCAGCGTCGGACCCGTGTTGCGGATCATGGTCTGGACGGGTCCGTCGATGTACTCCCGAGGACCGAGGATCGCACCGCCCAGCACGCGCCCCTGCCCGTCGATGTGCTTGGTCGCCGAGTAGACGACGACGTCGGCGCCCTGCTCCAGCGGGCGCTGCAGCACCGGGGTGGCGAAGACGTTGTCGATGACGACGACTGCGCCTGCCGCATGCGCAAGCTCGCTGACCGCCGCCAGGTCGACGATGTCCTGCATCGGGTTCGACGGGGTCTCGAGGAAGACGACGTCGGCCGGGGTCGCCAGCGCCTCGGCCCAGGACTCGGTGCGGTGTGCGTCGACGTAGTCCGTCGTCACGCCCCACTTCGCGAAGATGTCGTTGAACACGACCATCGTCGAGCCGAAGAGTGCCCGGGCAGCGACGATCCGGCTGCCCGAGCTCACGATCGCCGCAATCGAGGTGAAGACCGCCGACATGCCGGTGGCCGTGGCGTAGCAGGCCTCGGCGCCCTCGAGCAGGCGCAGTCGCTCCTCGAAGGTGCTGACCGTGGGGTTCCCGTAGCGGGAGTAGACGTACCGGTCGAGCTCGCCGGCGAACGCGGCCTCGGCGTCGGCGGCCCGCGGGTAGACGTAACCCTGGGTGAGGAAGAGCGCCTCGGCCGTCTCCTCGAACTCGGTGCGCACCTGGCCCCCGCGCACCGCGAGGGTGTCGGGGCGCAGACCCTCCGGGTCGATGGACCTGCTCATCGCTGGAACCACGGGAGCCCGGCGGCGCGCCACCCGGCCGACCCGCGGTGGCCCTGGGTGTCCACGTCGCCCTCGAAGCCTTCGAGGACGTTGTAGGCGGGGCCCAGTCCGGCGGCCGTGGCGGCCTTCGCCGCAGCGATGGAGCGCTGCCCCGACCGGCACAGGAACAGGATCGTCCGGCCGTCGTCCGGCTCGAGGCCGGCGTCGCGGAGCTCCTCGACGAAGGTCGTGTTCGGCGTGCCGGCCGGGAACGTGACCCACTCGTCGAGGACCACTCTGCGCCCGAGGGGCGAGAGGTCGGGAACGCCGACGTAGGTCCACTCGGCGCGCGTGCGGACGTCGACCAGCACGGCGTCCGGGTTCGCGGTCAGCAGCTCCCACGCCTCGTTCGGGGTGAGGTCACCGGCGTAGCTCATCGGATCCTGCCGTTACTGTCGACGCGGTCGGCAAGGACCACGGCCTGGGCCACAATCACGCGCTCACCGTTGAAGGTTGCCGACGGCGAGCCGTAGAGCCGGTACCCGTCGGCGAGCGCGGTGGCGACACGAGCGCAGAACGCGTGGTCGTCCGGGCCGGTGAGCAAGCGGTAGACGAGGCGCTCCGGGGCGGGCACGGGGGCCTCGGGTGCGTCCTGGACGGCAGGCTCGGGCCGGTCCGCGAGCACGGGTGCGTCGTTCGGCGGCGCCGAGTCGTCGGGTACGGGTACGACGACGTTCGCGTCGGGTTGCGACATCTCTCCTCCATCGGTCCTGGCGGTAGCACCCTCGCCCGCGCCGTCGGCCAGGATCGGGTGACCGCGAGGGGGTTGCTGCAGCGTCGTCGAGCCAGGTCTCTCGACTGCTCTAGACAGTCCCGACGGATGCTAGGGCGCGGGGACACGTGCATCAAACCCCAGGGCCCGCCGGTCCAGGATCCGGGCGCCAGAAAGCCGCCTCGGCGCCCCGCGCCGTGCGGTCAGAACCGGATCTCGAACCCGACGTCGCCCCGCGGCTCCTCGTCGCGGGCGTCCATTCGGGTCACCTCGGCATGCCGAGGGCCCGTGCGAGCCCAGCCGAGCATCCGGGCAACGGCGGCATCCTCGCCCTCGAAGACGGCCTCGACAGCCCCGTCCTGGCGGTTGCGCACCCAGCCGTTGACGCCCAGCTCGCGCGCCCGGTACTCACAGCTGTACCGGTACCCGACCCCTTGGACGAGGCCGTGGACCACGACGTGCTGCCGGACCATGGCCGACACCGTACGCCCGGAGCGCGACGGGAATGCGCCGAATCCGTTAGTTGTTCAATCGTCAACTAAGTTGCCGCGCGGCGAGCGCGGCCCGCAACGAGCGCACGACGTCCGGAGGACCCCATGACCGCCGCGCCGCACACCCCGCCCCGGACGGAGGGCATCTCGCCCGGCGTCGCGATGTCCGCCGTCACCCTGCATGTCGGCGACCTCGACCGGATGACGGCCTTCTACCGCGACGCCGTCGGCCTCGCCGTCCTGCCGGAGGCGACGGGGCGCGGCGACGTCGTCCCGCTCGGCCGAGGCGGGGTCCCGCTCGTGGTCCTGCACCGGACACCCGGACTGCCGGCGCCGAGGCCCCGCGAGGCCGGCCTGTTCCACACCGCGATCCTGTTCTCGAGCGCCGCAACGTTGGCCGCCGCGGTCGCCTCCGTCGCGAGCCAGGCCCCCCAGACCTTCCTCGGCAGCGCCGACCACCTCGTCAGCGAGGCCTTCTACTTCACAGATCCGGAGGGCAACGGTCTCGAGCTCTACCGTGACCGGCCCCGGGACCAGTGGGAGTACACCGGCGGACGGGTCCGGATGGACTCCCTGGCGCTCGACCCGAACGCGTTCCTCAGCGAGCACCTCGAAGCCGGCTGGACCCTCGCCGCCGGCCGGCCCACGATCGACCCCGCCGCCGCTGACGCCGTCGTCGGGCACGTCCACCTCCAGGTCGGGGACGTGCCGACGGCGCGCGCGTTCTACGTCGACACCCTCGGCTTCGACGTGACCGCGCAGTGGCACGGTGCTCTGTTCGTCGCGGCCGGTGGCTATCACCACCACCTGGCCGTGAACACCTGGCGGAGCATGGGCGCCGGACCGCGGGCGGTCACCTTGGGGCTCGGCGAGGTCTCCATCGCCGTGCCCACGGCCGACGACGTCGCGGCCCTCGACGAACGCCTGCGCGCACACGGGGTCGCAGTGGCCGACGACGGCGCGGAGCTGCGTTTCGAGGATCCGTGGCGCAACCTGATCCGGGTCGCGTCGACGGCCTGAGCCGAGGAAGATCTGGGCATGCTCCTCGACGCCGTGCCCGACGTCCTCGGACCCGACTGGGTCGCCCGGACCATCCCCCTGCCCCCGGACGAGGAGGGCGAGGTCGTCGCAACCCTCGTCAGCGCGGCCGACGGGCCCCGGAACGAACGCGCCGTCCTCTTCCTGCACGGCTGGGTCGACTACTTCTTCCAGGACGAGCACGCTCGGCACTGGATCGAGCACGGCTACGACTTCTACGCCCTCGACCTGCGCAAGCACGGGCGCTCGCTGCGGCCGCACCAGTCACCCAACTACGTCGCGGACCTGCGCTCCTACGGCGCGGAGATCGGTGAGGCGGTCCGGCACATCCGGGCGACGCACCCCGGCGACGGGTTGCGTGTCGTCCTGCTCGGCGCCTCGACCGGAGGACTCATCGCGAGCCTGTGGGCGAACGCCCATCCCGGCGCGGTGGACGCGCTCGTACTCAACAGCCCGTGGTTCGACCACCGCGGGCCGTGGTGGGAGCGGGTGGTCCTGACGCGCGTGGCCGAACTCCTCGGGCCGGTCGCACCCCGCGTCGACCTGGGGACGATCAAGCCCTACTACGGTCGAGGGCTGCACGTCGCGACCGGCGGAGTCTGGGACTTCAACCTGGCCTGGAAGCCGCACGAGGGGTTTCCCGGCCGCGCAGCGTGGTTCCGCACCATCCGCCGGGGTCACCGGCGCATCCAGGAGGGCCTCGCGATCCGGGAGCCGGTGCTCGTCGCGGCTTCGACGCGCAACGGTCCGACAGATCGCGATTCGCCGGCACTGGCGGACTCCGACTGCGTGCTCGACGTCGACCACATGGTCGCCTACGCACCCGGCCTGGGCGCGGACGTCACGGTGGTCCGAATCGAGGGCGGGATCCACAGCCTCGAGCTCTCGCGGCCCGACGCACGCCTCGCCTACGAGGTCGCGGTGTTCGACTGGCTAGCCGAAAAGGCCCGCTCTGCCTAGGACTCCTCGCCCTGCAGGTGCTCCCCCACCTTGCGGTGCTCCTCGACGACGCGCATGTGCTCGCGCGGGTCGTACTCCGGGGTGCCCTGCTTCTCGAGCTGCTCGCGGCTGCGTCGCGCGGTCTCGGCGAATCGCTTCTCTTCGTCCTTGTGCTCTGACGTCATGGCGGCCTCCTCGGCGTACGGCGTGCTTGATGACAACGCTAGGCACGCCCGGCTGCCCCCGCAAGGGAATGGAGTCGCTCGGCAGGCCCGCAGGTCTGCGCGAGGGGCCCTTGCGCAGGCCGACCGGACGCTTCACGCTGGTCAGGTGACCACGCCGCGCCCGGGGGCAGCAGCGGCCACGGCGCTAGCCCTCCTGCTGGGACCTACAGGCTGCAGCCCGAGCGCGCCGCCGGCTCCCACCGCGTCGCCGAGCCAGACCGGCGCCGCATCGCCGACTCCGACCCCCGCCGCGCCGCCGACTCCGACACATCAGCCGAGCCCGGCGCCGTCACCCTCGCCGAGCCCGGCGCCGTCATCCTCGCCGAGCCCGGCGCCGTCACCCTCGCCGAGCTCGATCCCGGCCGACCTTCTCGGCGTCGACGTCGAGCGCCTCGCGACATCGGCAGACGTCGTCGCCCTGACGTTCGACGGCGGGTCCGGCGACGCGGGCGTCGCCTCGATCCTGAGCACGCTCGAGTCGAGGGGTGTCCGCGCGACATTCTTCTTCACCGGGGAGTTCGCCCGCCGGTTCCCGGGCGACGTCGCCGCGATCGTCGCCGCCGGCCACCGGATCGGCAACCACTCCGACACCCACGCCCACTACCCGCAGCTCCTCGACGTCGAGATCACAGCAGACCTCGCCCGGGCCGAGGCATCGATTGTCGCCGCCGGCAGCTCTGCCGGAAAGCCGCTGTTCCGGTTCCCGTTCGGCGACCGAACGGCCGCGGACATCCGCGCCGTCAACAACGCCGGCTACCTGCCGGTGCGCTGGACGGTCGACACGCTGGGCTGGAAGGGCACCAGCGGCGGGATCACCGCCGCCGTCGTCGTGCAGCGGGTCCTGGACACCGCCGCCCCCGGCCAGATCGTCCTCATGCACCTGGGGGCCAACCCCACAGACGGCTCGACGCTGGACGCCGACGCGCTGCCACAGATCATCGACGAGCTTCGGACGCGCGGGTACACCTTCGTGACCCTCGACTCGCTCCTCGACTGAGCCGTCCCCCGGGGGGCCGGTGCCTCAGCGGAGCGGGTGGTCCTTGATCGTCCGCCGGACCTCCGGCCACACCCTCGCGAACGACTCGCGGTCAGCGCGCTCGTGCTCGCCCTCGATGCCGTCGAGGAGCCCGAGTGCGTAACCCGTCGCGCCGTCGACGTCAGGGTGACCGGCCAGCTCGCGGAGCACCGCCTGGGCCGTGACCGAGTCCTGGTGATCCCCGAGCAGCTCGGTCACCCGCTCGAACGCCGCACCCCAGTCCGCCGCGCCGTCCGCGAGCACCGGAGCGACGGCCTCGGCCGCGTAGCGCGCCCTCTTGGCGAGGATCCGAGCCCGGTGCCACTGCGCGGCGGAAGCGTCCCGGTCCAGCCGCTTGACCGCCTTGGACAGCTGGCGTGCGGCCTTCTCCACGAGTTCCGGCAGCACGCGGAGGGCCGGCTTGCTCGCGGCGCGGGTCAAGGGGACCGCCTGCGTGGCCGCGACGAGGTCGACGAGGAGGCGCACGTGCCGCGCGCCCCGCAGCTCCCGCAGGGCCGCCGCCCGCGCGTCGGCAAGCCGCTCGCGCAGCCACTCGTCGATCACGGGCACCGCGAGCGCGCCCTCCTGCGCAGGCAGGGCGCGCGCATGCTTCTCGAGGCGAGCGAGGAGCACCTCGGTGTCCCGGACCGCGCCGAGGGCGTCCGCCGACTGCCGGAGCTCCGCACGCAACACCTCGGCCCACGCCTCGTCGACGAGCGGCGCGAAGGTCCGCAGGGCGCTGCGCAGTGTTCTGGCGGCGACCCGCATCTGGTGCACCGAGTCGGGCAGGTCACGGCGGACCCGGACCTCCTCGAGGAGGAGCTTGCGGACGTTCGCGGCCAGCACACGGCGCACGGCCTCACCGGCGGGGTCGCCCGGTCCCGACAGCACAGGCACGACGACGTCGGGCGCACCTTTGGCTCGCGACCCGAGGGCCGCCGCGGCCTTGCCCTCGGAGCCGGGCACCGCGCCGCGGGAGACGAGGACGTCGACGACGGCGTCCAGGACGCGCAGGCCGGCGCCGCCCGGACGGGCCTCCACCTCGATCTCGCGGAAGGACCGGACGACCCGCCCGTTCTCGAGCACGTCGACCCGGTCGTCCACGAGCTCCGCCACATCACGACCGAGCGCGTCCAGCAAAGCGAACGGCGTCCGGTTGGTCCGCACCGTCGAGACGTGGACGAGGGGCTCCTCGCGCACGAGCGAGCGGACGATGTCCGCCATCTGCGCAGGGACGTGTCCGACGCCACCCGCCTCGAGCGGGAGGGCGAGCTCGTCGCGGACGCCGGGCCCGGCGCCCTCGACAGGAAGCTTGAGGTGCCAGCCCTCGTCCGACCCCCCGGCGCGGCGGCGCAGCGTCGCACCCCACCGGATCAGTCGAACGTCCGGGGTGTCGTGATACTCGGCGAGCATCGTGACGGCCTCGCCCGGGTCCACGCGCACCACCCCCTCGACGACGCCGGCCAGCTCGGGCAGGTCGAACCGGTCCGGCACACGGAGCTTGCGCTCGACCTCGCGGTAGGTGGTCGGGGCAGAGCCGGAGCCCGGCTGCGCCGGCGGTGCTTCGCCAAAGGGAGGCATTACCCGAGGCTAGCGGGCCCGAGCGGCGCGATCAGGTGTCGCGCTCGGCTTCACGCCGGCGCCCCCTCGGGAAGGGTGCGATCGCTCGGATGCCCGCGACCGCTGCGGCCGGTCTGCACCCGCACGGGTTGCCACGGCGCGCCCTTGTGGCACGCGACGTGCCGCCATTGGGAGTAGGAATAGAAGAGTCGGGCATCAAGGACCAACGTGGAGGTGGTGGCCGTGGCCGCAGTGGTGGTGGAAGGACTGCGCAAGGTCTACGGGAGCGTGCGAGCGGTCGACAACCTCGATCTGGTCATCGAAGAGCACGAGGTCGTCGCGCTGCTCGGGCCCAACGGGGCCGGCAAGACGACGACGGTCGAGATGCTGGAGGGCTACCGGCGCCCCGACGCCGGCACCATCTCGGTGCTGGGCATGGATCCCCACACCGGCGGTCGCGCGTACCGGGAGCGCATCGGCATCGTCCTTCAGGAGGCCGGCTTCGAGGAGACCTTCAGCCCTCGCGAGCTCCTGCGCCTGGCGGCCGGTTACTACCCGAACCCCCGAGCGGTCGACGATGCGATCGCCCTGGTGGACCTTGGCGAGAAGGCCGACTCCAAGGTCCGGACCCTCTCCGGCGGCCAACGCCGCCGGCTCGACCTGGCGCTCGGCATCATCGGCAACCCGGAGATGCTTTTCCTCGACGAGCCGACCACGGGATTCGACCCCTCGGCGCGGCGCCGGGCATGGGATCTCATCGACCGCCTGCGCGACCTCGGCACCACCATCCTCCTGACCACCCACTACCTGGACGAGGCGCAGCACCTCGCCGATCGCGTCATCGTCGTCGATCACGGCCACGTCATCGCCCAGGGGACACCCGAGCAGCTCGCTGCGGACGCCGGCTCGGCGACCGTCGTCTCGTTCCGCCTGCCGGCCGGGACGCAGGAGGCCGACCTCCCGAGCGTCGGCGAGAACGTCCGGGTCGCCGGGTCGATCGTGGACGTGCGCACCCAGGACGCGACGGCCGACGTCCACGCCCTCACGAGCTGGGCGGTCGAACGCGGCCTGAGTCTCGACGGCCTGACGCTGACCCGTCCCAGCCTCGAGGACGTCTACCTCGACCTCGTCGGCGAGCAGGCCGAGGACGCCGAGGCCCGGTGACGTCATGACCCGCGACCTCCAGATGCTCTGGCGACAGGTGCGGCACGAGCTCGTGGTCCTGACGCGGACCCCGATCGTGATGATCCTCGCCGTCGCCTTCCCCCTGGCCTTCTTCGCGCTCATCGCAGCGTTCATCGGCAACGAGACGATCGATGCGCGCTCCGGCATCAGGGTGGCTCAATACCTGGCGCCCGCCTTCGCGAGCTTCGGCATCGTCATGTCCACCTTCTCGTTCCTCGGCATCGGCCTCGCGGAGGCGCGTGCGGCCGGGGTCGTCAAGAGGCAGACCGGCACCCCCCTGCCCCGGTGGGTCATGCTGGGCGGGCGGATGGGCGCCGCCCTGCTCCTCGGCCTCGCCGCGACCACCCTCGTGATCGGCGCAGGCGTCGCCTTCTACGACGTCCAGATCATCGGCCGCACGCTCGCGGCGGTCATCGTCACGATCGTGGTGGCCTCGCTCTCGTTCAGCGCCCTCGGGATCGCGGTGGCGGCCATGGCCCCGAGCCCGCAGGTCGCTCAGGCCCTGACGAACGGGATCGTCATCCCCCTCGCCTTCCTGTCCGGCATCTTCACCTTCGGCAGCCAGGACGTGCCACCGTGGGTGGACACGCTCGGCTGGATCTTCCCGCTCAAGCATCTCGTCAACGCCCTCGGGGACGCCTTCAACCCGTACCTGGAGGGCAACGGATTCGCCTTCGACCACCTCGCGGTCATCACGGCCTGGGGCGTGGCAGGCGCACTTGCCGCCGCCTGGCTCCTGCGCACGTCCCGCGAGCAGTCGACCGGGGACCCGACGTCGACAGGTCGCGGTTCCCGAGGCGACACGGCACCTCGGCGCGCCGGCCGGCCCGGCGTGCTCGCGCTGACGGCCGACCAGGTCCGGCACACGGCCAGGAGCCTCCTGCGCGACTTCTCGGCGGTGTTCTTCTCCGCGCTGTTCCCGGTGGTGCTGGTCATCCTCGTCCCCGCGATGAACGATGCGAGCAACGTCGTCCTCGACAGCGGTATCACGCTGGTCGCCTTCTACACGGCCACCATGGCGATCTACGGCGCGGCCGTGACCGGCTACGTGAGCCTCGCCGAGGGCGTCGCCGAGTCCCGGTCCCACGGCGTGCTCAAGCGCGCGCACGGCACACCGCTGCCCCTGTGGACGATGCTGGGCGGACGCCTCGTCGGCGGCATCACACTCTCCCTCCTCACCCTCGTCGCGTGCTACACGGCCGCCGGGCTCGTCTTCGACAGCCCGATTCCCGACCGCTGGTGGGCCGTGATCCTCGTGCTGGTCGTCGCCTCCGTCTGCTTCACCAGCCTCGGACTCGCCGTCGTCGCTCTCGCACGCACCGGGCAGGGCGTCATCGGCATCACGCTCGGCAGCCTGCTACCGCTGTCCTTCATCTCGGACGTCTTCGTGGTCGGCGCCGATTACCCCCCCTTGATGGATCGGATCGGGTGGTTCTTCCCGCTGCGACACGCGACGCGGGCCATGACCGACGCCGCGGCCCCGCTGGACCTGTCCTTCTCGGGGTTGGACCTCGACCACCTCGCGGTCGTCGTGGCCTGGACCGTCGCCGCGCTCGTCGTCGTGGCCTGGCGCTTCGACTGGGAGGGCCTACCGCACACGGCCAGGGGCGCCAAGGGCAAGAAGGCGGCAAAGGTGCCCGCAGCGGCGTCGGACGCGTGAGCTCCCGAGTGCGACCTGGCGCACCCTTTCCGGGACTAGCACTCTCCGGGGGAGAGTGCTAGAAAATGAAGGTGCACGGTGGTCGCCGCCACGGGGGCGGGCGACCGTCTTGGCTACTCGTTGGAGGTGAGTGACCGTGCTTCGCTTCGACCCCTTCCGCGACCTCGACCGCTTGACCGAGCAACTCCTCGGGACACCGGCAGGCACGCAACGCGCTCCCCGCTTCATGCCGATGGACCTCTACCGCGCCGGTGACGCCTACGTCCTGCACGCGGACCTGCCGGGCGTCGACCCGGGCTCAGTGGACGTGGCCGTCGACAACGGCACCCTCACGATCCGGGCCGAGCGCACGCTCGCCACGGACGAGGAGGTCAAGCAGTGGATCACCAGCGAGCGGTTCGCGGGTTCCTACCTGCGACAGCTCTCCCTCGGTGACGGCATCGACGCCGAGCACATCACGGCGGACTACTCCAACGGCGTCCTCACGGTGACGATCCCGGTGGCGGAGCGCGCCAAGCCGCGTCGCATCGAGGTCGCGTCCAGCAACAGGTCGGCTCAGCCTCGGGTGACGAGCAGCTGAGGCAACGGAAGGAGCCGAGCAGCGCCGTGGCGATGGTGGACAGGCGGCCTACCGGGCTGCTCCGGCTCCTCCTGCGGGCGCCGGCCTGGGTATACCGGGTCGGCGCCGGCCGCCTGCTGGGTCACCGGTTCCTCTACCTGGCACACACCGGGCGCACCAGCGGACAACGCCGCGACGTCGTCCTCGAGGTGGCTCGCTTCGACCGAACTACGCCGGAGGCCTTCGTGGTCTCGGCCTGGGGCGAGCAGAGCGACTGGTTCCGTAACATCAGCGCAGCTCCGCCCCTCGAGGTCCGCGTCGGTGCCGAGCGGTGGCGACAGCCCCGGCACCGGGTCCTCGACGCCTCCGAGGCCGAACGGCTCCTGCGCGGGTACGCGAAGGCGCATCCTCGCGCATGGCGCGCGCTCGCACCGAAGCTCGGGCTCGCGGGCGGGATCACCCCTGCCGCAATGAATGAGGCCGCGGCGCGCTTCCCGGCGGTGGCCTTCCGGCCCTGAGCGACGGTGGCGGAACCTACTCTTTCGGGCCGTCCACGATATGGCGCATCCGCACCGCAGATCCTGGCCAGGAGCACTTTTTGCGGGATCCGCCTCGGCATGCGTGCCGAATGCGGGTCCGTGCGGGCGTGCCTCTGCAAGCGCTTACTGACTCCGTGCAAGACTTTCCTCACCGGATCGCGGTCCGATGCGCCGCCCCCCGACGGGCCGCCGGCCGGTGACCAGCTGGACCAGGCACGACCGGGCAGCAAGGAGGGTTCGACATGCAGGATTCAACTGCTGAGAACGTGCAGCGCTGGCATGCGTGGCGAGCGGCGTGCGAGAGCGGCCGCGACTGGGCCGAGGCCTACGACCTCTACCTCCACCCCGCAACCCGGGTCGACCTCGAGACGCTCGCCCCGGCGTCGCCGGCCGACGACGCGGCCCGGCACCCCTTGAGCGTGGGAGCGAACGCACGCTAGCCCAGGCCACGGAGCGCGGCGCTCGCGAGCCCGCGGCTCGAAGGCCATCCGAGTCCGTCGTGGCGGGGTACTGGTCGCCAAGCACCGGCTGCGGCCCGCACCGTCGCCGATCCGGCCACGTCTGGAGCCCGCGGGTGTTAACTGGCTGAAGCAACGGAGTCGCGACGGCTCAGGCCGCCCCCTGGACGGGAGGTGCCATGGCACCGGACATCGTGATCAAGCAGTTCCCGGTGCAGAGCGTCCTACTGGTGAGCAAGCACGTGAAGATGGCCGATGTGGCCGCCGGAATGGGCGACGGGTTCGCCCAGCTGATGCACCACGCAACGGCTACCGGGGCGCACGTCGTAGGCCCCCCGTTCAGCCTCTACCCCGAGATGCCCGGCGAGGAGTTCACGTTCCTCGTGGGCATGCCCGTTGCGCCGGGCGCCGTCGCCGCAGGCGGCGTCCAGCTCGAGGAGCTGCCCGCCGTCGAGGGTGCGGCGCTGCTCTACACAGGGCCGTACACCGAGATGGGACCGGCATGGCAACGCGTCCTGGACTGGGTCCACCGCAGCGGCCGACAGCCCGGCGGCCCGATGCGCGAGGTGTACCTCAGCGACCCCGGTAGCACCCCGCCGCAGGAGCTCCTCACCGAGCTGATCGTGCCGCTGGCCTGATTCGCCTGGCGGCCGAGCACCGGAATTCCCCACCTCCCTCCGATCCAGGCCTCGGCACGGCTGTTGAGCCAGGTGACCATCGCCGGGTCGCGGTGGTCGAAGAACAGGGAAGCGCCGGTGTCGAGGGTCGCTGCTGGCCCCGGAAAGGACCGCCCGCGAGAGCCACCTATCATCAACGCAGTCCAGGTGGTTGCCGGGCGGCGGCGGACGCGTGTCGGCGGCGCCCTCCCCCTCGCGGGACGCGCACCGAAGTGACGGGCAGGAGGCGCACCACCCATGTCGATCGTCGCAGGTGGCTCGACGCTAGACGACCTCCCCGAGGTTGCGCAGCGCTACCTCGCTCACGCGATCGCACCAGCCGTGGCGCTCGCCGACACCGTCGAGCTCGAGATCCGCGGCTCGACCCTGCAGAAGGGGCGCTGGTTCTCGTTCACCGCCCACGAACGACTCGAGGCGTCCGTCGGCTTCCATTGGGCCGCACGGCTGCGGTACGGCCCGCTCGTGCTCACCGGCGTGGACCAGCTGCGCTCCGGGCGTGCGAGCCTCAACTTCCGCCTGTTCGGAGTGGTGCCCTTCTTGCGTGCGTCCGGGTCCGACGTCGTTCGCGCGGCGCGTGGACGACTGGCCATCGAGTCGATGTGGCTGCCCTCGACGGCCCATCCCGACTGCGGGGCACTGTGGTCGACGCCCGACCCGGCCGAGCCGAACCGGGCGCAGGTCCGGCTGAGCGTCGACGGCGTGGAGACCCTCCTGAGCCTGGTGGTTGCACCCAACGGCCGCCTTGAGTCAGCCTCGGTACCGCGATGGGGCGACCCGACCAGTTCCGGCACCTACGGCCTGCACCCCTTCGGCGGCGTCCTCGAAGGAGAGGCCACGTTCGGCGGGTACACGATCCCGGCCAGGCTCCGCGCCGGATGGGGATTCGGAACCCCCGCCTATCGCGAGTCATTCCGGTTCGAGATCACCCGCGCTGCATTCTCGCGTTCCCGCTGAGCTGGCCGCGAGGATCGGCTCCCGGCTGCTCACGGCTTGGCTCGGTGCAGCGGGCCGCTAGAAGGTGTCCACCGGCGGCCAGCCGGGGTTCTCGATCTCGTCCTCGCCTACGGAGCCGGCGGCAGCGGCGGCGAGCACGTGCGGCAGGTCCGCGATCGGTAGGCAGACCTCAACCACGAAGTTCCGCTCAGGGGTCGTCCTGATCTCGGCAAGCACGGCCATGAGGTCTGCCGTCGTGCAGGCCCGGCGCCCCACAGCGCCGAATGCCTGGGCGAGCGCCACGAAGTCCCACGCCGGAAGCAGGTTGTACGGGTACGCCGTGTTCAGCAGGGGGTCGGGGTAGGCCACTGGCGGTGTCCGGAAGGGGTTCGGGTTCACCAGGTACTGCTCGATCCCGTACAGCCCGTTCGAGAGCACGAACACCGCGGTGTTGTGACCGTGCGCCGTGTGGTCGGATACCGCCTGGCACGTCTCGTGGAAGGCGCCGTCCCCGACGACGACGACGGCACGCTTCCCCGGATTGGCGCAGGCCACTCCTGTCGCGGCCGGGACCGAGTAGCCGATCGACAACCAGGCTGCTTGCGCCACGAAGCCGTCCTTGGCGGCGATGTGCACACCTTGAGCGCCGATCAGGGGGAAGCCCGCGTCGACGACGAGGATGTCGTCGACGGCAACCCACCTACCGAGCGCACTGAAGAAGGTGTCGTAGGTGAGCACGGCGTCGGGCGCGGACTCGCCGGCGGCTACCGCGCCGAATCGGGTCAGAGGCCTCCTACCGAGCCGCCTCGGCCGGACCCGCTCATCGGCGGCGAAAGCCGCAGTCAGCCCCTCCACGTAGGCGTCGAGGTCCACCAGGGGGTAGAAGCCCGCGCCGATGACGACGCTGCCGTTCGCGGCCAGAACCGTGCCGGGCCCGCTGATGACGTCGTTGCCGGTGTCTTTGCTCGTGGTCCAGCCACCGAGGCCCAGGATGAGCCCGTCGCGGCCGACGAGCGACTGGATCTCGGTATTCGCCAGGGTGACGCAGCCGTCGAAGGACGGGTGGTCCTCGGAGATCACCGACTTGCTCATCGATGTGGTCACGAAGCGGACGCGCTCCTCCGGTTCGCGGCCCGCGTTGATCGCGTCCAGGAGTGCGAGGAATTCCTTCTCGAGGCCGAAGCGCTGCAGCTCTGCTCCGGCCCAGAGGATGGACTTCGGGCGTTGCGCCATCAGCGCCAAGGTGGCGGCCACGGCGTCCTGCGCCTCGTGCGCGGCAACGATCTGCCCGGCGCCCGAGCGGAGTGTGCCCACAGGTGCGGCGCAGGGCGCCCGCCAGACGTCCTCGGCCACCTCCAGGTACCCGGGCCGATGGTCGGTCAGCATGGCGGTGAGCACGGAGTCGATCTGGAACGGGGCCTGGCCGCCGTTGGTGATCCGTTCGCACGCGGCGGTGACCGGGCGGAACATGTGGATGTCCACCAGGTCGTAGCCGGTGGTGTGGGAGTACAGGAGTGCGGCGTTCTGCTCGACGCTCGTCTCCTTGCTGGTCGGCGCCCCGTTCACGAGCAGGACCGGCACTCGTTCCACGTAGGACCCGGCGATGGCGTTCAGCAGGCTGAATGACCCCACGCTGTACGTGGTGTAGAGACAGCCGAAACCACGAAAGCGTGCGTAGGCATCGGCGGCGAACCCTGCGCAGAGCTCGTTCGGGCTTCCCGTGATGGCGATCGGTGAGAGGGGGTCGGCCAGGATCGTGTCGAGAAACGGCGCGGTGTAGTTTCCCGCGACGCCGAACATCCGGTCCAGGCCGAGCTGCTCGAGCCGGGCCTTGAGGTAGCCGGCGACGCTGGTCGGGGCGGATACAGAGATCCCCGGTCCCCTCACTTCCGGTCGAAGTACGTGAGGCGGGCGGCGAACCGGCTGACTGCGCCCATGCGGCCGAGGTGCAACTCTCCCTCGAACTCCGGGTCGACGTACTCGCGGATGCTCGCCCGCGCCCGCTCGGCGTACGCCGACTTGATCGCATCCGACGGCGTCTGCCCGGTCTCGCACTGATAGGCCTCGCTGATCGGGTCCAGCCCGAAGCCGGCCGAGAGCACCTTGTCCGCGGAGCGCAGCGCGCCTTCTACCCAGCCTTGGTAGTCCGAGAACGCCTCACCGCAGGTGAAGAGGCCGAGCACCGGCTGGACGAGATCGGCCATCGCCTGCCGGTCGTCGGCATGCAGGCCCCACTGGTGGACGCCGTAGCCGACCTGCTCTGCCGGGTCCACCCCGAACGTGGTGGCGCCGCTCCAGATCCGCGCGCTCGTGAGCACGGGGCGCGGGACGTAGTGAGTGTTGAACAGGTGCCGGAAGAACCGCGTCGCGGCCTCGACCACCGCCTCGGACGCCGGGTAGATCACCTGGGGGTCCGCGGCGGAGGTCGCCCGCTGCATCTGCGAATCGAACAACGGCCCGCTCTGCTGGAGCGCCCGCCAGAAGTTGATGTTGAGGTAGTCGCAGTAGATGGTGAGTGCTGCCGGCTTGTCGTACTTGGCGGTCGCGATCGCATCCAGCCGTGCCCGGACTTCGGGCGTGGGTTGCGAGGCCGCATGCGCCAGCCACTCCTCGTACTCGAGTCCGGCGTACACGGCCGGGTCGATCGCGTAGAACGGGTAGACGGTCCCCATCGGGAGGTCCGTGAAGTTCGGGCCGAAGGACACCGGCGCCTCGCCGGTCAGCGCGTTGCCCCACCAGGCCGTGGGGTAGTAGAGGTTGACCTTGAGCAGTGCCTGGTCCGTCGTGGTCTGCAGGGTGTTCCACAAGGCGTGCGCGCGTGCCCCATCAACCCGGTTCAGGACGTCGGAACTGATGAAGAGCTCCTCCAGCGCCAGCCGAGGGAGCCCTAGCACCACCTTGGGCGCGGTCACGCTGCCCGTCGTCACGCTGCCCCCGCTGCGGGTGGTCCAGCGAAGCGCATAGCCGCCGCCGCCGGCCTCCTCGATCCGGTCAACGGTGGTCTCGAGGAAGATGCGGTCGACGCCGATCTCGCTCACGAGAGCATTGGGCAGCGTGCTGAAGCCGTCCTCGAGGGTCTT
Organism: Actinomycetales bacterium; assembly: GCA_024641895.1. Taxonomy (GTDB): domain Bacteria; phylum Actinomycetota; class Actinomycetes; order Actinomycetales; family JAHECE01; genus JAHECE01. Next base: position 1,201 of record JAHECE010000012.1, on the reverse strand, counting down.
GAACTGCGGCTCGGCGGGGAAGTCCTCCAGGAGCTGGAAGGCCTCACCGGCGTTCATCGTCGACAGGAAGGTGCCGTTGAAGCCGAGCAGTCGGAAGAGCAGCGTGATGGCCTCGTTCGAGTAGCCCATCGAGTCCAGCAGGCCCCAGAGCGTCCAGTCCTTGAGGGTCACGCCGTTCCAACCGCACGAGAGCCTGAATGCCTGCCAGAACTCGGGAGTCCGGGGGTTCGGCCGCTGCGTGAAGTCGGGATTCTCGGCAAGGATCCGGTTGAAGACCGTGTCGATGATGGTGGTGGGATCCACACCCTGCTCCGGGAGGGCGAGGTCGTACAAGTCGCCCCAGATCGCGAAGTCGTCCTTCGCCGCGTCCGCCTTGCTGAAGGAACGGCCTCGGAAGCACAGCCGGTTGTTCCCGTCGCTGCCCATCGGGAACGGAACAATCCGGTCGTCGATCCCCAGCGTGAGGAAGAGTGCCATCACGTCGTCCATGGTGTCGAAGGTGAAGCGCATCCCGCCCTCCTCCTCCTTCACATCCGCGGCCGGGAAGTGCACGACGTCGGAGTCGAGCCGCCCGCCGGTGCGGTCGAGCTTCTCCAGCACGCAGATCCGCAGGTTGGGGTCCTCGCGCAGGAGTCGCCACGTCACGTACAAGCCCGACATGCCGGCCCCGACCACGACGACGTCGGCCTCGCTCGGAACCTCGGTGCGCGCCGGAATCTGGGCGCGCGTGAAATGAGCCATGAATCCCCTTGGGTTCTTTCGACGTCTGCAGGCCGACGGAAGAAGAAACGGCCACGACCTCGCCACCATCGGCGGGCCCGGCCGGGCGCCGTTCGCCCGACCCTACCTGCCGCGATCGAGCTCGGCTAGAGCACTCTTGACGCCGTGCGGACAGGCCGCGGTCAGAGAAGCGCACGTGGCCTCTTTCGCTGAGAAGCTCCTCGAGGAGGTCACCGACATCGCCCACGGCCAGGTCGGCGCCACGCGACATGATCCCGACCTACGGGCTGCGCCTCGCCCGGATGCGCGGCACGTCCCTGCGCTCGGACACCGGGAGTGGAGGAGCAAGCGCCTGGGCGCCGGCTCGGACCAAACAGTGCTCGTGCCCTGTCGGGTGTCTGCTACCCGGGAAAACCGAAGCAGGGGTAGAACTCGTCCAAGCCAGGCCACGCGACCTCGACGCAACGGAACTTGACCTGTT
>JAHECE010000175.1 GCA_024641895.1 Actinomycetales bacterium | reverse complement strand
TGGTCGCCGACGGCGGCGCGGCCTCGCGGCAGGCCGTCCTTGCGGTGCGAGCTCTCGCCGTCGACCTCGGAGCCATCCCGGTGGCGCTGAGCCCCGCCGAGCACGACGACGCCGTCGCCCTGGTCTCCCACGTCCCGCAGCTCGCGTCCTCGCTGGTGGCCGCGGCGCTGGCCGACGCGCTCGAGCGCGCGCTCGCGCTGGCCGGGCAGGGCTTGCGGGACGTCACGCGGATCGCCGCGAGCGACCCCCTGCTCTGGGCTGCGATCCTGGCGGGCAACGCCGAGCCGGTGGCGCGGGTCCTTCGCGGGGTCCAGCTGGGCCTGGCGGACCTGCTGGTGGCGCTCGACGCCGTCGCGATCTCGGGCCCGGCTGCGCCGGGTGCGCTTCAGGTCATCGCGGGCGCCGTCGCCGCCGGCAATGCGGGTGTCGCCCGGATTCCGGGCAAGCACGGGGGAGCGGCACGGCGCTACGGCGAGGTGACGGTGCTGGTGCCGGACCGCCCGGGGGAGCTGGGGCGGTTGTTCACCGAGGTCGGCGAGATCGGTGTGAATATCGAGGACGTGTCGCTGGAGCACTCCCCGCGGCAGACAGTTGGAATGGCGACGCTGGCGGTCTGGCCGTCGGCGGTGCGCTCTCTGGAGGATGCCTTGGAACAGCGCGGCTGGCGGGTGGTCTACGGATGACCGGGATCGTGATCGCGATCGACGGGCCCTCGGGCTCGGGCAAGTCGACGATCAGCAAACGGGTCGCAGCCGACCTCGGCCTGTCCTATCTCGACACCGGCGCGATGTACCGGGCGGCCACCTGGTGGTGCCTGGACCAGGGCGTCCCGCTCGAGGACGCGGACGCGGTCGCGGAGGCTGTGGCCGAGATGCCGTTGGAGATGGTGATGGACCCGGCGGCCCCCGCGGTTCGCGTGGGACGGGCGGACATCACGTCGGCGATCCGCAGCACCGAGATCGCCACGGCCGTGTCCAGGGTCGCCACGAACATTCCGGTCAGGGGCGAGCTGCGGCGCCTGCAGCGCGCGATCATCCAGCAGGAGACCGGGCGTTCGGGGCGGAGCCAGGGTCGCGGGATCGTCGCCGAGGGCAGGGACATCACCACCGTCGTCGCTCCGGACGCCCACGTGCGGATCCTGCTGACGGCCTCCGAGGAGGCCCGCCTGGCCCGGCGCGCGCGGGAGGTGCACGGACGGGCCGACGCGGACGCCATCGCGGCGACCACAGACCAGGTGCTCCGCCGGGACCGGGACGACTCCACCGTCTCCTCGTTCCTGACCGCCTCCGACGGCGTGACGACGGTGGACTCATCAGCGCTCACGCTGGACCAGACGGTCGACGTCGTCCGGCGGCTCATCGAGGAGGTCCGCGCATGATCATGCAGCAGATGTCGAAGGCGCTCGGGTCCGTCCGGGACGCGGCCGCGCGCGCGGCGAGCACCGTGTCCGGCGCGGTGCGGGGGAGCGGGGGCCGTGGGAAGGGCGGTGAGTCGACCGCCTCGCCCGAGGCCGGCGCTGCCGGTCGCAGCGGAGCTGTTGAGAAGGCCACCGACCTGCAGCCCGAGGACATCCGGCGCCAGGGCCCCGTCTCCGGGCGGCGTGTCGGTTGGTTCCTCGCCCACGTGGTGTGGGGCACCGAGGTCATCGGTGCGCAGCACGTTCCCGCTACCGGCGCCGTCATCCTCGCCGCCAACCACACCGGAGTGATCGACGGGCCGGTGCTGGTCGGCGCCAGCCCTCGTCCCTCCCACGTCATCATCAAGAAGGAGATGTTCAAGGGCCTGCTCGGCAAGGGGCTGCACCACTGGGGGCAGATCCCCGTGGACCGGCGCAGCGGCCGGTCCGCCCTCAAGGCGGCGCTCGCCCTGCTCGAGGAGGGTCGGGTCGTCGGGATCTTCCCCGAAGGCTCGCGTGGTACCGGCTCGGTGGCGAAGGCGCAGGCGGGAATCGCGTTCCTGGCCGTGCACTCCGGCGCACCGGTGGTGCCCGTCGCGATCCTCGGTACCCGGCCGACGGGCAAGAGCGTCGGCCACGTGCCGAAGCCGCGGACCCGCCTGCACGTCGTGTTCGGCGAGCCGTTCCAGGCCGCCGAGGTCGGTGCGGGCAGTGGTCGCGTGGCCCTGCAGACGGCCATGGAGACGATCCAGGCCCGGATGTCGGCGCACGTCGATGCGGCCGCCGGGCTGACCGGTGTGGGGCTGCCCGACGAGATCGCCCCGGAGTCTGTCGAGGAGGCCGACGGCGCGAACCGCGCGCCGGGCGCCGCGGGGGAGGGCAAGGCTGCCGGGCACGAGATCCGGGTCGGACGCCGGATGGCGGCCCCGCCGGAGGCGGTCTGGGCCGTGCTGACCGACCTCGAGGGCGCCGCGGACACGATGCGGACGATCACCAAGGTCCAGGTGCTGACGCCGGGCGAGTACGGCGTCGGGACGAAGTGGCGCGAGACCCGCACGATGTGGGGCAAGGAGGCCACGGAAGAGCTCGAGGTGACGGTCTCCGAGCCTCCGCACCTCACCGTGGTCGAGGCGAAGCCCGGCAAGACCCACTACACGACCTCGTTCACAGTCCGCCCGGCCGGCACCGGCTCGCAGGTCGACATCCGTTTCGGGGCCTGGACCGCAGATCCCACCGTGGCGCGGCGCGCGGTCTGGAAAACCTTCGGGGCCATCGGCGCGCGGGCGACCAAGAAGATCTTCGCTGAGGAGCTCGACGACATCGCCAAGGCGGCCCAGGAGCGTGCTGGTTCGGAGTAGGTCCCGGGAGGCGGGAGAATGCCCCACGTGACTTCTCCCGCAGACCAGCCCGACGACGTCGTCCTCGGCGGACTTTCCCTCGAAGCGGCGCTCGTAGCGGCCGACGCCGGCGCGCATGCGGCCGACTTGAGCGGTGCCGGCGCGCCCGACGACGCCGAGGAGGCCCAGCGCGCTGCCGCGCTGCGCGCCGGGCTGGCCGAGTACGAGCTCGACGAGGGCGACCTCGACATCATCGAGAGCGACGGCGTCGGCTCCGGTGACGAGGGCCCGACCGGCCCGCTTCCGGTGCTCGCCGTCGTCGGCCGGCCGAACACCGGCAAGTCGACGCTGGTGAACCGCATCCTCGGACGACGAGAGGCGGTCGTGCAGGACGTCCCCGGCGTGACCCGCGACCGGGTGAGCTATCCGGCGGACTGGGCGGGACGGCGCTTCCTCCTCGTCGACACCGGCGGCTGGGAGAAGGACGCGCGCGGCCTCGACGCGCGGGTGGCCGAGCAGGCCGAGGTCGCGATCGAGCTCGCCGACGCGGTGCTGTTCGTCGTGGACGCGACGGTGGGGCCCACCGCGACCGACGAGCAGGTGGTTCGGGTGCTGCGGCGTTCGGGCAAGCCTGTCATCCTCGCGGCGAACAAGGTGGACGACCAGCGGACCGAGGCGGACGCTGCGACGCTCTGGTCGCTCGGCCTGGGGGAGCCCTACGCCGTCTCCGCGTTGCACGGTCGGGGATCCGGCGACCTTCTCGACGCGGCGATGGCGGTGCTGCCGGAGCACTCCGCGGTCGGCTCGGCGCTGCCGGCCGGTCCGCGGCGGGTGGCGCTGGTCGGACGTCCCAACGTCGGCAAGTCGAGCCTCCTGAACGCTCTCGCGGGTTCCGAGCGCGTCGTTGTCGACGAGGTCGCGGGGACCACCCGCGACCCGGTCGACGAGCTCGTCACGCTGGGTGGGCGACCGTGGTGGTTCGTGGACACGGCAGGAATCCGCCGGCGAGTGCACCAGACGCAGGGCGCCGACTTCTATGCCTCGCTGCGTACGCAGGCTGCGCTCGAGAAGGCGGAGGTGGCGATCGTGCTGCTCGACGCCAGCGCGCCCATGACCGAGCAGGACACCCGGGTGATCCAGCAGGTCATCGACGCCGGGCGCGCGCTCGTGGTCGCCTACAACAAGTGGGACCTCATGGACGAGGAGCGGCGGCCGCTCCTCGAGCGCGAGATCGAGCTCGACCTCGTGCAGGTTCAGTGGGCGCCGCGAGTGAACGTCTCGGCGAAGACCCGCTGGCACGTCGGCAGGCTCGAGAAGGCGCTCGACACCGCGTTGGAGTCCTGGGACACGCGCGTCCCGACCGGGCGCCTGAACGCCTTCCTCGGCGAGCTGACGGCCGCGCACCCGCACCCGGTTCGCGGCGGAAAGCAGCCCCGCATCCTCTTCGCGACGCAGGCCAGCAACCGTCCGCCGCGGTTCGTGCTCTTCGCCACCGGCTTCATCGAGGCTGGGTACCGGCGGTTCATCGAGCGCCGCTTGCGTGAGACCTTCGGCTTCGAGGGCAGCCCGATCGAGCTGAGCATCCGGGTCCGGGAGAAGCGGCGGCGCTAGGTGGGCGAGACAGCGGGTGGGGGCGCCGTGCCGTTGGAGCAGCGGCGCAGGTTGCTGGTGTGGGGTCTGCCCAGGGATCCCGTGGCGACGCGGCACCTCATGGGCTTCTTCGTCACCACCGTGGTCACGGTGGTGGTCACCCGGGGGGCGCTCGCCGCGACGGGCTTCCCGCAGCTCGGCGGGGACGGCTTGCACATCGCCCACGTGCTGTGGGGCGGACTCCTGCAGGCTGTGGCGCTGCTGCTCCTCATCTCCTTCGCGGGGCCGCTGATCCGTCCCGTGGGCGCCTTCGTCGGCGGCATCGGGTTCGGGCTGTTCGTGGACGAGATCGGCAAGTTCCTCACCGACGACAACGACTACTTCTACGAGCCGGCGCCCGCCCTGATGTACGTCACGCTCGTCTCGCTCGTGCTGGGCGCCGACTGGGTGCATCGGCGCTTCCCGCACGAACCGAGCGAGCACCTCGCCGGGGCGGCCGACTACGCCGTCGCAGGGCTCGTCGGCGGCCTCACCCTGCGGTCGCGGCGCGACGCCGCCAGGCTGGTCGAGATGGGCCGCGCAGCACCTCAGGCTGAGCAGGTGCGAGCGCTGCTGGCGGCGATCGAGAACGATGAACGGGAGGTTCCCAACCCCATCGGAGCCGCGGCGCGTCGTTTCGAGGCGGCGGCCCTCGGGCTGGCCCGCGGATCGTGGGCCACGGCCGCGACCGTCACGCTGGTCGGCGTTGCGCTCGGCGGCGCGCTCACGGTGGTCGTCCTCTCATCCGACGAGGCGATCGCCCAGGGGCTCCTGTGGCTCGCTGCCGGCGCCGTGCTGAGCGCCGTCGTCGCCGTCGGCATGGGGGTGTGGGGCCTGTGGCGGTTGAGGTCCGACCGGGTCGCCGGCTACCTCTGGCTCCGCCGGGCTGTCCTCGTCACACTGCTCGTGACCCAGGTCGCGGTGTTTCGATTCCAGCCCTGGATCGGCACAGTGGGTCTCGTGGTCTGCCTCGTCGCGCTGGGGGTCATCGCGGCGGAGCGGTGGCGGGTACGCCACCAGGGCTAGGCGTTGGCCGGCGTGGGCGCGGTTCCGAGGAGGGCCCACGCCTGCGGTAGTCTTCTCGCGCCCGCGAGGCGGGCAAACGGGCTGTGGCGCAGTTTGGTAGCGCACTTGACTGGGGGTCAAGGGGTCGCAGGTTCAAATCCTGTCAGCCCGACAGTGAAACCGCAGATCAGGGGCCTCTCGCCGACGGGCGTGGGGCCCTTGAATGCTTCAGCGGGGAGCCATGTAGCCATTTATGTA
>JAHECE010000174.1 GCA_024641895.1 Actinomycetales bacterium | reverse complement strand
ACGACCTGCCCGGCGAGCAGATCGAGCTGGGCGCCCCCCGCGGCCAACGCCGCGACCGTGAAGGCGCCACCGGCCGCGGCGACGACGTCGAGCGCCTGGGTCCCGATCGAGCCCGTGGCGCCGAGGATCGCGACGGAGCGCGGCGCTCCGGTGCTCACTCGACGGCCAGCAGCACCTGGAGGGCGCGGTCGAGGTAGGCGTCGACCGGGCCCTCGGCGTAGGCGGCGCGGCCGCGGGCGTTGCCGAAGCTGGCGGCACGGATCTCGTCGCTGGTCAACGGAGCGTCACTCGCGAAGCGGGCGATGATCCGGTCCACGAGCGCGTCGACGTCCGCCGCCCGGTACCCCGGTCCGTGGGCCGGCCGGGCGAACCGCACGCCCGCAGGACGGGCGGCCCGAGGCTGAAGGGTGTGCAGGAGCCGCTCGGTGCGCGCCTTCCACTCGCCCATGCCGTTCAGCGCCACGAAGGCAGCCCGCTCACGGCGGTAGAACGCCGCCTCGAGCCGGTCCATGGCGTCGTCGACGACGCTGGGGGTGTAACCCCCTCGCGTGAGGTCGAAGGACGTGTTCCGGACCTCGTCGGCAGGCATGGAGGCCTCGAGCGGGCCCTCGTAGGCGATGCGGGCGCGGGCGAAGAAGAGGTCGACCTGGTCGGGTTCGTAACCCCTCGACCAGCGCCCGACGTGCGGGAACATGGCATCCCCGCCTTCGACTTCCTCCGGCAGGTGGCCGGTCGACTCCTTGGAGTCCGTGCTCGCCTCGCGACTCACGTCAGTCCTCCTCTGCGGCCAGCTGACCGCACGCCCCGTCGATGTCACGCCCTCGGGTGTCCCGCACCGTGGTCGGGATCCCTGCGTGGCGCAACCGTGCCACGAACTCCGCCTCGACCCCGGGGTCACTCGCCGTCCACTTCGAGCCCGGTGTGGGGTTGAGCGGGATGGGGTTGACGTGGACCCAGCCGCGGCCGCGGGCGAGGAGCTTCTCGGCGAGCAGGTCCGCCCGCCAGGCGTGGTCGTTGATGTCCCGCATGAGGGCGTACTCGATGCTGACGCGCCGGCCGGTCACCTCTGCGTACCGCCGGGCGGAGTCGAGCGCCTCGTCGACGGAGAATCTCGTGTTGACCGGCACGAGCTCCGAGCGGAGCGCGTCGTCCGGGGCGTGCAACGACAGCGCCAGCGTGACGGGCAGGCCCTCGGCCGCGAGCCGGTCCATCGCGGGGACGAGGCCCACGGTCGAGACCGTCACGTTCCGGGCCGACAATCCGAGGCCCGACGGCGCGGGATCGATGATCCGGTGCAGCGCCCGCACGACGGCGGCGTAGTTGGCCAGTGGTTCGCCCATGCCCATGAACACGACGTTCGAGAGCCGCACGGGTCCACCGGGCAGGGCGCCTGACCGGCAGTCGGCCGCTGCGAGGCGGACCTGCTCGACGATCTCGGCCGTCGAGAGGTTGCGGGTGAGACCGAGCTGCCCGGTCGCACAGAACGGGCACGCCATCCCACAGCCGGCCTGGCTGGACACGCACAACGTGGTCCGCTCGGAGTAGCGCATGAGGACGGACTCGACCTTCGCGCCGTCGTGCAGCGACCAGAGCGTCTTGCGCGTCCCGCCCTTGTCCGCGCCCAGGGTCCGCACCTCGGTGACGAGCGGCGGCAGCAGCTGCGCGACGAGCGCGCCGCGGGTCTGCGCCGGCAGGTCGGTCATCCGCTCCGCGTCTCGGGTGAGGTTCGCGAAGTAGTGGCGGCCGAGCTGGTCCGCGCGGAACGCGGGGTGGCCGGCCGCGCGCACAGCGTCCACCCGCTCCGCCGGCGACATGTCGGCCAGGTGGGCGGGTGGCTTGGGGCGCCGTGGGGTCACGAGGTCGAGCCGGGGCACGCGTCGCCCTGCCGGCGGCTCGGGCTGAGGCGGCGTGGGCAAGGGCTGAGGCTGCGTGGGCAGCGGCGACGTGGGCATCAGGTGAACGCGAGCGTGACGCTCAGACTCCCGTAGACGAAGGGGGCGGCGATCAGCATCGAGTCCAGCCGGTCCATGATGCCGCCGTGGCCGGGCAGGAGCGAGCCCATGTCCTTGAGACCGAGGTCACGCTTGAGCAGGGACTCGGACAGGTCTCCGAGGGTGGCGGCGACGACCGTGAGCAGGCCGATGAGCACCCCGGCCCACAGCGGCCCGTGGAAGAAGCCCCACATCAGCAGCGCACCGACCACGGAGGCAAGCACCGCCGAGCCGGCCGCGCCCTCCCACGACTTCTTCGGGCTCACCGACGGGGCTAGCGGATGCTTGCCGAACATCACCCCGGCGGCGAAGCCGCCGGTGTCGCTGGCTGCGACGAGAGCGATGAAGAAGAGCACCCGCTGCGGACCGTCCAGCTCGCGCAGGAGCAGCACCGCGAATCCGGCGAGGAACGGCAGGTAGGCCGCTGCGAAGATCCCGGCGCCGGCGTCTCGAACGGCCTGGCGCCCGCCTCCGTCGATCAGCCGCCAGACGAAGATGCCGCCCGCCGCGAGGATGAAGGCCACCACGAGAGCCTCGGCGCCAACCACGTAGGCGGAGATGAGCATCCCGGCCGAACCGACCCACAAGGGCACCAGCGGCACCCGGATGTCGCGGGTACGCAGCGCGGCGGCGAACTCCCAGATCGCCATGCCCACCATGACGATGACCAGGACGAGGAAGGCCTCCTTGCGGATGAAGAGGCTCGCGATGAGCACCGCACCCAGGCCCAGACCGACACCGACCGCCAGCGGCACGTCGCGGCCCGCCCGCCCGCTCCCCTTGGGCCGGGGGGGCGGCGCCGCGGCGCCGCGAGCGGGCTCCCGCAGCGCTCGATGGGTCGCCGGAACAGCGGGTGGTGCCTCGTCGGTCTCCGACATCCTGGGCCCCTTCTCAGACCTCGAGGAGCTCTTGCTCCTTGTGAGCCATGAGGCCGTCGACGAGCTCGACGTGTCGCTTGGTGATCGCCTCGAGCTCCTTCTCGGCACGGTTCACGTCGTCCTCGCCGGCCTCGCCGTCCTTGGCGATGCGGTCCAGCTCCTCCTTCGCCTTGCGGCGGATGTTGCGAATCGAGATCCGCGCTTCCTCGCCCTTGTGCTTGGCGAGCTTCACGTACTCCTTGCGCCGTTGCTCGGTGAGGGCGGGGAGAACCACGCGGATCACGGTGCCGTCGTCGGTCGGGTTGACCCCGAGGTCGGACTCGCGCAGCGCCTTGGCGACCGCTGCCATCGAGGACTTGTCGTACGGGGAGACAAGCACCGTCCGCGCCTCCGGGATGGTCAGTCCGGCCAGCTGCTGCAGCGGGGTCAATGCCCCGTAGTAGTCGACGAGGACCTTGTGGAACATTGCCGCGTTCGCGCGGCCCGTCCGGATCGAGCCCAGGTCCTCGCGAGCGACCTCGACCGCCTTGTCCATCCGGTCCTCGGCATCGAACAGGGTCTCGTCGATCACCGCATCTCCTTCTGCGCAGCCCCGCCGGCCGACTGGCCCTCGTGAGCAGCGCTCGTCTCGCCGGAACCCGTGGTCACGAGCGTCCCGATCTTCTCACCCAAGAGTGCCCGCGTGACGTTCCCGGGGGCGACCATTCCGAAAACCCGCATGGCCAGGCCGTTCTCCATGCACAAGCTGAACGCCGTGGCATCGACGACCTTGAGGCCGGCCCGGAGCGCCTCCTCGTAGGTGACGGTCTCCAGCCTGCGCGCGTCCGGGTCCGTCTTCGGATCGGCGGTGTAGACCGCATCGACCCCGCTCTTGGCCATGAGCACCTCGGCGCAGTGCGTCTCCAGGGCACGCTGGGCGGCGACCGTGTCCGTCGAGAAGAACGGCAGTCCGGCGCCGGCTCCGAAGATGACGACGCGGCCCTTCTCGAGGTGCCGGATGGCCCGCCGCGGGATGTAGGGCTCCGCGACCTGCCCCATGGCGATGGCCGTCTGCACGCGCGTGTCCACCCCCGACTTCTCGAGGAAGTCCTGCAGCGCCAGGCAGTTCATCACCGTGCCCAGCATGCCCATGTAGTCGGCCCGGGACCGATCGAGCCCGCTGCGGGAGAGGTCGACGCCGCGGAAGAAGTTCCCGCCGCCGACGACGATCGCGACCTGGACGCCGGTGCGGACCGCGTCGGCGATCTCCCGAGCGACCGCGGCCACGACGTCCGCGTCGAGTCCGACCCTGCCGCCACCGAAGACCTCACCCGAGAGCTTGAGGAGGACCCGCCGGGGCGGGTGCCCCGCCGTGCCGTCGTCGGACATCCCCGCTGCGTTCATGGCTCCCCTGCCTCGCTCCGCCGGTGCAGGCGGGGCGTCGTCGTCGTGGCCCTGTCATGGTGGCGCAGAACGGACTGCGCCGGTGGCCCCACCCGAAACGGGTCGGACCACCGGCGCGGGACCTCAGGCGCCGACGCGGAACCGGGCGAAGCCGGTCACCGTGCCACCGACAGCCGCGAGGACCTGGGCGACCGACTTCTTCGGGTCCTTGGCGAACGCCTGGTCGAGCAGGACGTTCTCCTTGAAGAAGCCGTTCAGCCGGCCCTCCACGATCTTCGGCAGGGCACCGGCGGGCTTGCCCTCGTTGCGCGCGGTCTCCTCAGCGATACGACGCTCGTCGGCCACGGTCTGCGCCGGTACCGACTCGCGCGAGAGGTACGTGGGCGTGTAGGCGGCGATGTGCATCGCAATGTCCTTCGCCACCTCCTCACCGGCCGCGTCGGAGGCCACGAGAACGCCGACCTGCGGCGGCAGGTCCCTGCTCGTGCGGTGCAGGTACGACGTGACCTTCTCGCCCTCGAGGCGCGCGATCCGGCGCACGACGATCTTCTCGCCGAGCGTCGCAGCAGCGTCGTCGACGAGAGTCTTGAGCGCAACGCCGTCGACGTCTGACTGGAGGAGGGTCTCGACATCCGCGGCGCCGGAGGCGACCGCCGCGGCCAGCACCGTGTCTGCCAGCGCGATGAACGTGGTGTTCTTCGCGACGAAGTCGGTCTCGGAGTTGACCTCGACCAGGACGCCGACCTCGCCCTTCGGGGCGCTGGAGACGTCGATGGCCACGAGGCCGTCGGAGGCCGACCGGCCCTCACGCTTGCTGATGCCCTTGAGCCCCTTGACCCGAATGATCTCGATGGCCTTCTCGGCGTTGCCGTCGGCCTCGTCGAGAGCCTTCTTCACGTCGAGCATTCCGGCGCCCGTGCGCTCGCGCAGGGCCTTGATGTCGGCGGCGGTGTAGTTCGCCATGGTGATGTCGTCGATCCTCTCAGCGGGTGAAACTCGGGCTCAGGCCTCGTCGGCCTCGTCGGCCTCGGCGGCCGGCACAGCGGCCTCCTCAGCGGGAGCGGCCTCAGCGGCCGGCACAGCGGCCTCCTCAGCGGGAGCGGCCTCAGCGGCCGGCACAGCGGCCTCCTCAGCGGCAGCGGCCTCAGCGGCCGGCACAGCGGCCTCCTCAGCGGCAGCGGCCTCAGCGGCCGGCGCAGCCTCGGTCGCGAGCAGCTCGCGCTCCCACTCGGCCAGGGGCTCGACGTCGGAGGTGCCGGCGCCGGCGGAGGCACCCGAGTGCCGCGCGACGAGGCCCTCGGCCACGGCGTCGGCGATCACGCGGGTGAGCAGGGCGACGGAGCGGATCGCGTCGTCGTTGCCGGGGATGCCGAGG
>JAHECE010000173.1 GCA_024641895.1 Actinomycetales bacterium | reverse complement strand
TCAGCCCGCGCCCTCCCCCCCCGGGCGCGGGCTGAGGCTTGCCGGCGAGGGCGACCTGGCTCGTGGTCGGCAAGGTCGGTCCGTTGCGGCGTCGTTGCGCGGCAAACCGGTAGCGCTCGGGGTCCAGCAGATATCCTCGAATCGACTCGAGGGCCGGAGGCCGCCATGGATCACCAGTCCGCCGTACTCGTCGGCGTAGACGGATCGCACACGGGCGAGGTCGCCATGCAGTGGGCCGCTCGCGAGGCGCGCCGGCTCGGTTGGCGACTTCACGTGGTCACGAGCTACAGCCTCCCCTCGTTCCCGGTCGCGTCCCTCGACGGCGGCTACGCCGCCCTCGACGACGCACCGATCCGCGCGGCCGCCCAGGCCGTGCTGGACGACGCCGTGGCCAGGCTCAGCGGTGACGGCCTTGAGGTCACGTCGTCCCTCGAGACGGGTGACGCCGCCGGCATCCTCGTCGAGCTGTCCCGCAACGCCGGGCTGGCCGTGATCGGCACGCGGGGACGTGGCGGCTTCGCCGACCGGCTGCTCGGCACCGTGTCCTCGGCGCTGCCCGCCCACGCCCACTGCCCGACCGTCGTCGTCCCGGTGCGCGAAGGTCGCGACGTCCTGGTTCCGATTCGCAAGATCGCCGTCGGAGTGGACGGTTCCGACTCTGCCGCCCTCGCGCTCGAGCGCGCCATCGAGGAGGCGGCGCTCTGGGGTGCCGAGCTCACCGCCGTCGCTGCCGCACCGATGGTCGTCGGCTCGGGCATGATGGCCGTCCTGCCGGCGACCCTGGACCGTGACGCGGTGCTTGCGGAGGTCTTGTCGGGTCTCGGCATCGCGGTGGACAAGGTCGTCGGGGACCGGGACATCGAGGTCAAGCGATCCGCGATCGAGGGGACCGGCGCAGACGTTCTCACGGAACTGTCCTGGAACATCGATCTCCTGGTCGTGGGCACCCGCGGCCGCGGCGGCTTCGCCGGCCTGCTCCTCGGCTCGACGAGCCAGACGTTGCTGCACCACGCGCTCTGCCCGATCCTGGTCGTGCCGGCCCGGCTCCAGGACGAGGATCTGCCGCCGATCGTGCGCAAGAGGCCGTAGCGGACGACTCGACCGCCTTCGGGCAGCCCTGCTTGCGAACGGTCGCGTCGCAGGCAGGGCAGGCCTCGTTCCGGCGTGCGACCCACGGCGTGAACTCGAGCGCCCGCCCGATTACGTCAGGCAGCGCGGCGGCGTTCGCCGGGACGATCGTGCCCGTGCCCGTGCCCGTGGGCACGGGCACGGTCCGCTCAGTCCAGTGGCACGAGGTGCTGAGCGTCGATGTCCTTGACCTTCTGCACCCGGCGGGCGTACTTCTCGCCGCCCTCGGTCGATCCGAGCCAGTCGGTCGACATCCACACGCGCACGATCTCGAGGGCGATCGCTGAGCCGATGATCTTGCCGCCGATGCACAGGACGTTGGTGTCCGAGTGCGAGCGCGCGAGCTCGGCGCAGAACGGGTCTTGGCAGACCGCGGCGAAGACTCCCGCGACCTTGTTCGCGATCATCGCGCTGCCGTAGCCGACACCGTCGACGAAGATCCCGCGGTCCGCGTCGCCCCGGGCGACCGCGAGCGTCGCCGGCAGGACGTGGTCGGGCAGGTCGGCGGGGTCGTCGGTGTCGGTGCCGAAGTCGAGAACCTCATGGCCGCCGGCCTTGAGGACGGTCTTGATCTCTTCCTTGAGCGCGCGGCCGGCGTGGTCGCTCGCCATCGCGATACGCATGGATGGCCCCTTTCTCGGGTGTCGATGCCAACGTAGGACGCTTCGCGCCGGTCCAACCGGTGAATCCCCGTGCGCCTTGGCCGATCGGCGCGGGGCAACGCGAACCCGCGGGCCGCAAGCAGCACTCCTCGCCGCCGACACGCCGCGATATACGAGGACTTACGTCACTGCACCGTCCCGGCGCGGGCCTACGCCGTGACTCCCGCGTGCCCGGGGTGCTCGCCCGGCATCGCGGGACGGCCGCCGTGGGGGTGCCCGTCACCCGGACCGTCGGCCTCGTCGTCGTGGATGGCGTGCCCCCGGAGCCGCCCGGCCCCCGAGCCCCAGGTGGAGAGGTGTTCGCCGGGTGACAGCGGCGCCGTGCGCAGCTCGAGGGTGCAGCACTTCGCACCGCCACCGCCCTTGAGGAGCTCGGACGTGTCGACGGCGATGGGCTCGAAGCCGCGCTCGCGCAGCTGCTCCGCGAGTCCGACGGCGGCCGGGGAGTGGATGACGTGCTTGCCGTCGCTGACGCAGTTGATCCCGAGCGGCATCGCGTCGGCCTCGCTCGCGATCACGGCGTCGGGGAACAGGCGGGCGAGCACCTTCTGGCTGCCCGCCGAGAAGGCACCGGGGTAGTAGGCGATCAGGTGGTCGTCAGTGAGGATGGCCAGGGCGGTGTCCAGGTGGTAGAACCGCGGGTCCACGAGCCGCAGCGAGACCACGGGCCGTCCGAAGGTCTCCTGGATCTCCAGGTGGGAGGCGTGGTCGCTGCGAAATCCGGTGCCGGCGAGGATGGCGCGCTCGGTGAAGAGGATGTCCCCCTCGCCCTCGTTGATCTGGGTGGCGTGGGCGACGGTGAAGCCGTCGCGGGTCAGCCAGGCCTCGATGGCGGGCGACTCGGCGGCGCGTTCTGGGTAGCGGAACTTCGCCGTGTACGCGATGCCGTCAACGACGGTTGCGCCGTTGGCCGTGTAGACCATGTCGGGCAGGCCGGGCAGCGGGTCCACGAGCTCGACCGTGTGACCAAGGGCCAGGTAGGTCTCCCGCAGGACCTCCCACTGCGCGACGGCGCGGGCCGTGTCCGTGGGCACGTCCTTGTGCATCCACGGGTTGATCTCGTACGCCACGGTGAAGTAGGTCGGTCGGCACATCAGGTACCGCCGTCTCCGTGCTTCGCGCATCGGTCCTCCTCCGTCGCAGTCGCAGTCTCCGAGACTAGGCCCGGGGGGTACCGCGCCGTAGGGTGCCCGCATGAGCGAGTCCTCGGAAGCTGTCGGCCTGCCCGCGTCGGTGCGACTCGTGACCGGTCCGGGGGGCCTCCCGATGCTGAAGGTGCGCGACGAGAGGTTCGGCAAGCTCGACGTGTTCCTCCACGGCGCGCACATCACGCGATGGGCGCCTCCGGGGCACCGCGGCGTGCTCTGGCTGAGCGGGACGAGCAGGTTCGCTCCGGACGCCGCGATCCGCGGTGGTGTGCCGATCTGCTTCCCGTGGTTCGGTGGCGGGCCGGCCGACGGCCTCCGGCCCGCGCATGGCTTCGCCCGGCTGCGCGAGTGGTTGGTGGTCTCCGTGGTCGAACGACCCTCCTGGATCGAGATCGACCTGGCGCTGGAGAGCGACGGCACGGGTGGGGTTGAGACGGAGGCCGGCGACCACGACGGCGCCCACCCGCCCGAGCGAAGGCTCGCAGCGACGTTCCGCATCATGGCCGGGTCGTCGCTGCGCATGACGCTCGAGGTCCGAAACACGGGCGACGAGCCGGTGACCTACGAAGAGGCGCTGCACACGTATCTCTCGGTCGGCGACGTTCGCGAGATCGCCGTCGAGGGCCTGGCGGGAGCTGAGTACGTCGACCGGCTGGGCGGACCCGAACCGGTGCGCCAGGACGAGGCCGTCATCCGGTTCGAGGCGGAGACCGACCGCATCTACGTCGGGACCGACGCGGCCGTGGTGGTCGACGACCCGGCCATGAAGCGGCGGATCTCGGTTCGCAAGTCCGGCTCCGGCAGCACCGTCGTCTGGAACCCGTGGGCAGGGAAGGCGGGCGGCATGGCCGACCTCGACGACTGGACCTCCATGGTCTGCGTCGAGACGGCGAACGTCCGCGGCGACGCTGTGACCCTTGGCCCGGGGGAGTCGCACGCGATGACGGCGATCATCGAGGTCTCTCCCGCCGGGTAGTGGTCCGGACGACGGCGAGGCTCGACCGGGCGAGGGTGGTCGGCGATCGGACGGCCGGCGAGCGGCAGAGGCGGGCAGCGCCGCGGGTTCTCGTACCGGCGACGACCTGCTCTGGGGCCCGAGGCCACAGCGCCCGTCGCCGGACCAGCGTCGAGCTTCGAGCTTCGAGACCGCCGCGGACCTACCGCTCGGCGCGCCGGCGATCGCGCACGGCGGCGAGTGAGGCTGCGTCCCGCTGGACCGCGCGCAGGGCCACCTCGAGCATCGCGTTGAGTGCGGGGGCCAGCAGCGGGCGAGTGAGCTGCTTCGGCAGCGGCCCAGCAAGCCAGACGTCCTCTTCCCACCGCACGACCGCGTGGTCGGGACCGGACGGCACGACGGTGATGGTGGCTTCGCCGAGAAGCAACGGCCCGAGCTTCTCGACCCGGAGCACCCCGGGGAGCAGGCCTTCCGGCCGGTCGAGCGCAACGACGCGCATCCGGTCGTCGAGGATCCTGGCCGAGCGCGCCACGACCTCGTCGCCTTCGGCGAGAGGGCCGGGCGAGGTCGAGATGGTCGTCAGGGGGATCCACCGCTCGTGCGTCTTGAAGTTCGCGACGAGCTCGAAGGCGTCCTCTGCGCTGAGATCGACGATGCGCTGCATGAGGGTCCTCCCGGAGAACTTCGAGTCTCGGCGAGCCTACGCGAGGTCCGGCGCGGTCTGCGCCCGGGCTCCGCCGGGACCGGGTCCGGGCTCGTGGCGCGGCTTCGGTCGGGGCTCGCGCGCCCGGTACGCTCAGTCCCGGTCTCGGCCTGCGGGTCGGATCCCCCGCCCTCGTAGCTCAGGGGATAGAGCACCGCTCTCCTAAAGCGGGTGTCGCGCGTTCGAATCGCGCCGGGGGCACCGGTAAAGACGCAGGTCAGGTCGCCCGGCTTTACGCGTGGTCAGGGCCGCCTGCGGTGGGGCGTGGTCAGTGCATGGTCAGTGAGCGACACCCGCTTCCTTGACGCGGATGCCGCGAGCCTCGGTCCTCGGAGGCTGTTTGGCGGCCGAAGCCGCGCTCGGTGACGGCCACTGCGATGCAGTCACTTCCGCCCTGGCTACGCGGTGCACACCCACCTCGGGACTGATTCCGTCGCGTGTTCAGTATCGAGCCATGTTCAGGCACATTGAACGTATCGGTTCCCTGAACAGGAGGGGGGTCATGGTGCCAGAGTTGGCCGGCGCCGGCGCCGGCGCCGGCGTGAGCGCGACATCGTCCCTCGTCGCTCGCGTGCTCTCGCGCCTCGAAGCTGCTGGCTTGAGCGTGAGAGTGCTCGAGCGCGGCGCGCCCGGAGTGGACGAGGGTGCAGACCTCGAGGTTGCTCTCGGTGCGGCTCGCTTCCTCTACGACGTGAAGGTCCGCAACCGGGTCACTGCGGAGTCCGCCATGGCGTTCCCGCCTCGCCATGGCGCCCGGCCGTTGATGGTCGTGCCCAGGGTGGCTGCTGCGGTCGCGGAGGTGTGGCGCACGAATGACGTGCACTTCGTCGACGGCGCGGGAAACGCCTACCTTCGGCAGCCGGGTTTGTTTCTGGACGTTCGGGGGCGGCGCGAAGCGCCGCAGGTCGACGACTCAGGGCTACCGGCTCGGTGGTCGCGCCCGGCTGGGTTGATGGTCGTCTTCGCGCTGTTGTGCGAACCAGGATTGGCCGAGGCTCCCTATCGGGAGATCGCCGCGACGAGTGGTGCGTCGCTGGGCAGCGTCCA
>JAHECE010000172.1 GCA_024641895.1 Actinomycetales bacterium | reverse complement strand
CCGCACCGGCCACGACGTGTCCCTGGCCACGGTGGGCCGGTGGCTGCGCAGGCTGGGCATCAGCCGGCGCCGGGACATCGACCCCGGCGGCGCGACGAACCGCCGCAGTGGACGGATCATCGCCCGCTACCCGGGCCACATGGTCCACATCGACGTCAAGAAGGTCGGCCGCATCCCCGACGGCGGCGGCTGGCGGGCCCACGGCCGCGGCTCCGACCAGCACAAAGCCGCCCAGAGGGCCAAAGCCAAGGGCGCCCGCGCCGGGTACGTCTACCTGCACTCCGCCGTCGACGGGTTCTCCCGCGTGGCCTACACCGAGCACCTGCCCAACGAGCAGGCGACCACGACGATCGCGTTCCTGCACCGGGCCAGGGCGTTCTTCGCCGCCCACGGCATCACCCGCTGGGTCCGCGTCGTGACCGACAACGGGCCGAACTACACCTCGAACGCGTTCGTGCGCGCCGTCGGGGCGGTCGCCTCACGCCACCAACGGATCCGGCCCTACACCCCCCGCCACAACGGCAAGGTCGAGCGGTACAACCGGACCCTGGCCGAGGAACTGCTCTACGCCCGCGCCTGGACATCCGAAGAGGAACGAGCCGACGCGATCACCGTGTGGAACATCCACTACAACTACCATCGAGCCCACACCGCCGCCGGCAACCAACCCCCGGCCTCACGCCTCCACGCAGGCGTCACCAACGTCATGAGCCAGAACAGCTAGTCCCCGCACCGCCACAGGGAGAACGCGGGCCCGCCTGCGGGGAGGGTGACCACGTCGCCGTCGGCGGCCAGGTCCGCCGTCCCGGCCAGGCCGGTCAGGCGGGAGCCGACGACGCCGACCGGGAGCGACACGGGCGGGTGGGGAGCCCGTGCCGCGTGGACGAGCACGGTCTCCTCGGGTGTCTCCCGCAGGAAGGTCAGGGAGTCGTCCTCGACGGCGACCCAGCGCAGGCCACCCCGCTGCAGCGCCTCGGACGCGGCACGGGCCTGGAGCAGCGCCTGAGTCTTGCCGAGGCGGTCGGTGTCCCACCGCTCGGGGTGGTCCCACGGCATCGGGATGCGGGCGTTCTCGGGGCCCATCGCCTTGAGGCCGATCTCGTCCCCGGCGTAGAGCATCGGGATGCCCGGGTAGGCGGCGAGCATGCCGAAGGCGACGTCGACGAGGCCGTCGTCGCCCAGCAGCGAGGCGATCCGGTGGGTGTCGTGGGAGCCGATGAGGTTCATCGCGTGCAGCGTCGCCTGCCACGGCGTCACGCCGGAGAGGGCCGTCATGGCTGCCACGACGACGCCGCCGGGCATGTTCGGCAGCGCCGGGTACTTCACGTGGGTGTACGGCTTGGGCTGCGGCGGGAGCAGCCACTGCCACAGCGGTCGGGTGAAGGCCGCGTAGTTCATCGTGCCCTGGTAGCCGTCGCCGAGCAGGTCGCGGCTGGCGTCGTGGTTGGACTCCGCCTGGAGGAACGAGTCCGGGTTCACCTCAGCCATCGTGCGGCGGATCGTGGTGGCGATCTCGTGGGACAGGTTGATGTCCCCGTGGATGCCCGTCATGTTCGCGACGTCGATGCGCCACGAGTCGATCCCGCCCGGCCGCAGCCACTGGGCGACCACGGAGTCCGGGCCGTCGTAGAAGCGGCGCCGCAGCTCCATGCTGCGGTGGTCGAAGATCGGCATCTCCTTCAGGCCCCACCAGCAGGCGTAGGAGTCGGGCCAGTCGAGGAAGAAGAAGAACTCGCGCTCCGGGGCGTCGGGGGAGGCGACCGCGGCCTGGAACCACTCGTGCGTGTTGCCGCCGTGGTTCGTCGTCAGGTCGCCCATGAGCCGGATGCCTCGAGCGTGGCAGGCCTCGGACAGCCTGGCGAGGGCCTCGTCGCCGCCGAGGAGCGGGTCGACGTGGCGGAAGGTCGAGGCGTTGTAGCGGTGGTTGGAGTCCGCCGGGAAGAAGGGCGTCAGGTAGATCGTGCCGACCCCGAGCGAGGCGATGTGGTCCAGGTGCTCGGTGACGCCGTCGAGGTCGCCGCCGTAGTACTGGATCAGTGCTCTGGGCCCCTCGCCCACCACCGGGTCGTCCCAGTCCGCGGGCTCGGCCCAGTCCGGCGCCGGGCGGTCGACGGACTTCGCGAAGCGGTCGGGGAAGATCTGGTACATCGTCCCCGTGGCCCAGGCGGGCGGCGGGTCGAAGGTGCTGACCCGGAAGTCGGCCGCGTCCGCGACGTCGTGGAGGTGCAGGCCCGTGCCGTTGAGCCACTGATAGCCGTACGGGCCGCCGTCGAGCAGGAAGCGGTAGGAGACCACGGGGTTCACCACCGGGAGGTCGGCGCGGAACCACGTGTCGTTCTCGTCCTGGCGATCCACGGTCGCTGGGACCAGCTCCGGCTCGCCGTCCATGTTGACCCGCACGCTGACTGAGGTGACGTCGCTCGCGCGGGGGACCCGCAGCAAGACGGAAACGGTCGAGCCGAGCCGAGGGTTCGGGTCGGGAACGTACAGGGCAGAACCGTCGTGGTGCGGCAGCGCCCAGAGAGCCTCGCTCACGGCGCCTCCTCGTCTACATCGCGGGTGGGGAACTGATCGCCAATGACCCTTTCACGCGCGGCGTCCCGCCGGATGCCTAATGCGTCCCCTTTCAATTGCGCAAATGTCGGCTGGCGCTGCGACGTCGGGCGATGACTCCCCACAGGGCACCCGGCCGCTGCCGGCGGCCGCCTCGACCAGCGCGGCTGCCCGAGTTCGTCCTCAGGCCGGCGTCGTCAGGCCGGCGGCTCCTGCGTGGCAGCGGGCGTGGGCTCGGGCAGGCGCACGATCGGGTCTGTGGTCGGCCGGCGCGATCCTTCGGTCGGCTCGACGGTCAGGGCGAGCATGCTCCCGGGACCGGCCTGCGCGACGTCGATCTGGGCGATTCCGCCGCTGACCTCGAGCACGCCGGCCGAGACGGCGGCGTCCCCGTCGATCACCCAGAGCTGGTAGCCGAGCTCGTTGTCGACGTCCGGGAGGCCACGGGCCGTGAAGAGAACGCCGGACTCGCCCACGACAACGACCGCCCGGCCTCCGCCGGCGACGTCGGCCGTGAGGACGCGCGCGTCGGGCTCGGCCAGGGCCTCGGTGAGCAGCGCGACCTCCTGCTCGGCGCGGGCGGCGCGCCCTGCCTGCTGGACGGCGAGAACGCTGGGGGCGATGACGGCCATCGTGGCGACGGCGGCCGCCACGATCCAGGTCGCGACCCGGAGGCGAGGCCGGCGTGGCGGCCGCACGGCCGCTGACGGCGTCGCAGCAGCCTGTTGAGGCACGGAGTCGACCGCGGTGAGTACCTGGGCCCGCAGGGCGGGCGGTGGCGGGGTCGCGCCGCTCTCGGCCAGGCGGGCGGCGGTCTCCACGAGGCCGCGTGCCTCGCGGGCGAGGGCGGGGTCCTGGCGGATCGCCTGCTCGATGCGCGCCCGGTCGACGTCGTCGACGGCGTCCAGCGCCCACGGCGCGAGGAGTTCTCGGGCCTCGGTCCGTTCGTCCATCACTCGACCCCCAGGCAGGTGCGCAGGCCGGCCAGCCCGTCATGGAGGCTGCGCACGACGGCGGGCAGCTCTGCCCCGAGATCGTCCGCGACCTCGCGGTAGGTGCGGCCACCGAAGTAGGCCATGACGACCGCCTCGCGCTGGACGTCGGTGAGGGTGTCCAGGCACTCGCGGGCCAGGTGCCGCTCGGCGCGGCGCTCGACCGTGTCGCCGGGGGCGTCGCCGGGGGGCCGGTGGTTCTCGATCGCCCCGGCGTCGGGCCGGCTGCGCCGGACGCCCGACGATCGGACCCGGTCGACGGCGCGGCGGTGGGCGGTGCTGGCGACCCAGGCGTTCACGGTGCCCCGCTCTGGAACGAAGCGAGCCGAGTCCCGCCAGATTTCGAGCATGACGTCCCGGGTGACTGCTGCCGCGGTCTCGGGGTCCCGCAGCACCTGCCACGCGATGCCGTGAGCCACCGGCGAGAGCGTGTCGTAGAGATAGGCGAAGGACGCCTTGTCCCCTGCCGCCACGGCCCGCACGACAGCGACCAGGTCGGGGGCGCGGGCGGCTCCCGCTCTCTCACCCGCTGCGCCTGAAGCGTGTCCCGAAGTGCTCACCGGGTCAGTGTGCCGTGCGGTGTGCCGTGCCGGGAGGCGCGAGAGGTGCGACATCCTGCGAGCCAGGGCGCGCCCGCCACGGTTCCCGGACCGGGCAACCGTCTCACCGGGCAACCAGAACGCCGGGGCCTGCAGGCTCGCCGCGCGTCGTTGAGCAGCGGTTCTGCGGGGCCCCGGCGTCGTCTCTGGGCGGGCGCTCAGACCATCTGGCCGTCGTCCTGGCCGGACTCGTAGGCGTCGATCTCGTCGGCGTCCCCGTCCGGGCTCGCGCCCACGAGGCCCGCCTTGTCCTGCCACACGTCTTCCGCGTTGGGCGGGGCGTCTTCAGGGTGGCCGCCGTGGAGCACGTCGCCCGAGTGACGGGTCGACCGGATGCCGCCGACATCGCCGGGCAGCTCCGGGTCGTCGCTGGTCGTGTAGTCGATCCGGTCGATCACGGGACGGTCCTTTCGTCACTGGCCTGGCCGCGCTCGTCGCCGTAGGCGGCGTCGAGGCGGCCACCAGTCTGTTCGGCGGCCTGGCGGACGGCACGGGCCTTGGTTCCATCCTCCACGGCCAGTGCGCCCTCGGCGAGCAGTTCGGGGGTCCGACGTGTGAGGGGGTTCTCGTCGATCTGCCGATACTCGGCCTGCTTGGGAGACCGGTCGCGGCCGGTCGACTCCCCGCGCAGTCGTCGCGTGGCCCAGGGGACCGCGTGGCCCCACAGCCATGCGAGGTCGCCGCGGAGCCGCTCGCCGCGACCGATGTCGGGCAGCGGGGCCAGCGGCTCGTCCCAGGCTGCGTCGTCAGGCTCGAGACCGAGGGCGACGAGTGCCGCCTGCGTGACCCGCGCGTGGCCCTCGGGGACCAGGTGGATGCGGTCGTCGTGCCACATCCGCCAGTCTCGCAGGCTCCGCATGCCCCAGAGGTCGAGCACGTACGCGCCGTGGCGGCGCGCGATGGACCAGACGTGCGAGTTCAGCACTGCGGTGCGGCCGCGGGTTGCCTTGATGACCGGGCTCTCCGCCGCGTCGATCCCCGTGCCGAGCAGGACGTCGATGCCCGCCGATCGCAGCCGGACGACGGTCGCCTCGAGGTCGGCGCCCAGCCGGTCGACGTCGACCGTCGGCCGCAGCACGTCGTTGCCGCCGCCGATCAGGCTGACGAGATCGGGCTTCAGCTCCAGGGCCCGGGGCACCTGGTCGGCGAGGATCGACGGCAGGACCCTGCCGCGGACGGCCAGGTTGGCGTAGTCCAGCGGGCTGTCGCCGCCGGCTCGGCGTCGCGCCGAGAGCTGCGCGGCGAGGCGGTCGGCCCAGCCGTGGAGCTGGTCAGGCGTCGCGGGGTCGTTGTCCCACAGGCCCTCCGTGAACGAGTCGCCCAGGGCGACGAAACGTCGCCACGGCGGCACGGTGCGAGGTCCGGGTGGGGCCGCGGCGGGCTGCGTGCGTGCTCCGGCGGGGCCGGCGGTTCGGAGGGCTTCGCCGGGCCGGAGGGCTTCGCCCGGCGGCGGCCTTCGCCCTGGCTTCATCGCTCCATCCTCCACCCGCTGGGGCGGGCGCGCCCGCGCCGGTCCCGGTGGGGCGCGGTCGTCTGAGGCACCGGGCCGC
>JAHECE010000171.1:4729-5719 GCA_024641895.1 Actinomycetales bacterium | reverse complement strand
CCGCCCCGGGCGACGGCATCGCGGCGTCGTCGACCAGGTCGCCGCGGTGACGATCCTGCAAGCAGCGCTCGATGGCGAGCGGGGCCGGTCGGCTCCACCGGGGGAGCCAGTCGACGGGCGCCATTCGTGAGACGCCGAGACGCCGACGAGAGGCACCCGTGAACGACCTGCTCCCCAACGCGCCGTCCGACCCGCACGGGCCAGATCCGGACGACGGGGTCTACCGCGCTCAGCGGCCGCGCCGCAAGGGCCGCCGGACCTCCCTGGCCCTGGGCGTCGCGATCTCGGTCTTCGCCGTCCTCGTGATCGCGGCGGTTCTCCTGGTGCCGGCGCTGCTCGAGATGTTCCGCGGACCCCAGCACGAGGACTTCCCGGGTCCCGGCTCAGGCGCCGTGACCGTCGAGATCCTGGAGGGCCAGACGGGCGGCGACATGGGGGACACCCTCGTCACAGCCGGAGTCGTTGCCTCCCGCGGCGCGTTCGTCGAGGCGTTCCGGGCCAATCCCGGTGCCACGGGCATCCAGGTGGGTGCCTACGACCTGAAGCTCGAGATGCGTGCGGCTGACGCCGTCGCCGCGCTGCTCGACCCTGCGAACCGTGCCGAGTTCAAGCTCACGGTGGTCGAGGGCCTCCGTGCGAGCCAGGTCTACGAGCGCATCGCCTCGGTCACGGGCCTGCCCGTCGCCGAGGTCGAGGCTGCCGCAGCGGATCCGGCTGCCATCGGCCTGCCTGCCGAGGCCAAGGGGAACCCGGAGGGTTGGCTGTCCGCGGCGACCTACACCATCGACCGCGACGCCACGGCCGCAGAGATCCTCAGCCTGATGGTGGACCAGACCGAGGCCGTGCTGGACGAGCGCAACGTGCCGGCGGACCAGCGCGAGGCCGTCCTGATCGAGGCCTCGATCGTCGAGAAGGAAGTCAACCAGCCTGCTGACTACGGCAAGGTCGCCCGCGTCATCGAGAACAGGCTCAAGCCGGACAGCCCGACCA
>JAHECE010000171.1:0-4719 GCA_024641895.1 Actinomycetales bacterium | reverse complement strand
ACACCCGGATCCGGCCCGGGCTGCCGCCCGGTCCGATCGGGTCGCCCGGCCGGGCGGCCATCGACGCCGTGCTCAGTCCCCCCGAGGGCGACTGGATCTACTTCGTCACGGTCAACCCGGACACGGGCGAGACCCGGTTCACGGCGAGCTACGACGAGCACCTGGCCAACCAGGAGCTGTACCGGAAGTGGGTCCAGGACCAAGCCGCTGCGGAGGGCGGGACCGGGTGACTCGCGGGCTCGGTCACGAGAGTGCGCGCCGGGCGGCGGTCCTCGGCCACCCCGTCGAGCACTCCCTCTCTCCCGTCCTCCACCAGGCCGCTTACGCGGCCCTGGGGCTTCAGGACTGGTTCTACGACCGGCTCGACGTGACCGAGGACCGGCTGCCCGGGGTCGTCGCGGGGCTCGACCACGTGGAGCCACTCGCGGCCGCCGTCGGGGCGGTGAA
Source organism: Actinomycetales bacterium (assembly GCA_024641895.1). Lineage (GTDB taxonomy): Bacteria > Actinomycetota > Actinomycetes > Actinomycetales > JAHECE01 > JAHECE01. Next base: position 4,272 of record JAHECE010000171.1, on the reverse strand, counting down.
CACCGTGCTCGTGCAGCCGACCGGGTCGGGTCGCCTGCTCGTCGGCGCCAACACCGACGTGTACGGGATCGTCGCGGCGCTGCGCGAGGCCGCCGGGCCCGAGCGCGCCGTCTCGGGGCCCGCTGTCGTCCTGGGCGCCGGGGCTACGGCGGCGTCCGCGATCGCGGCCCTGGGAGAGCTCGGGCATGCCGAACCCATCGTCGTCGCCCGTTCTCCCGGCAGGGCCGGGCCTGTGCTGCGGGCCGCGCACCGCATGGGGGTGGCGGTCAGGCTCCGCACCTTCGACGAGGCGGCCGCGACCCTGGCCCGTGCGGGCGTCGTGGTCTCGACCGTGCCGGCAGGAGGGGCAGACGGCGTGGCCGCGGGCCTGCGTCAGGCGCCTCCGGCGCCGGAGGCACTGCTGCTCGACGTCGTCTACGCGCCGTGGCCGACGGCCTTGGCCGAGGCGTGGACGCAGGCCGGCGGCCTCGTCGCCCCCGGCTGGGCGATGCTGCTGCACCAGGCGGCCGAGCAGGTGCGGCTCATGACGGGGCACGACGCGCCGGTCGAGGCGATGCGGGAGGCGCTTCTCGGCGCCCTCGCGCGGTTGGGCCCCACGTCCTGAACCAGCGTGGTCCCGAGCCGAGGGTGAGCGGGCACGGGCGCCGCCGGCGGGGGAGGTCCATGGCAGGATGCGGCACATGCTGAGGTGGTTGACGGCCGGAGAGTCGCACGGAGAAGCGCTGGTGGGGATCCTCGAGGGCCTCCCGTCCGGGGTGAGGATCACGTCCGACGAGATCCGTGACGTGCTGGCGCGCCGACGCCTCGGCTACGGCCGCGGGGCCCGGATGGCTTTCGAGCAGGACGCGTTGCGCATCCTCGGCGGCGTGCGGCACGGCCTCACCCAAGGCGGTCCGATCGCCCTGGAGATCGGCAACTCCGAGTGGCCCAAGTGGGTCGACGTGATGTCCGCGGACCCGGTCGCGGACCCGGCGCTCCTCGCCCGCGCCCGCAACGCCCCACTCACGCGCCCGCGCCCCGGCCACGCCGACCTGGTGGGCATGCAGAAGTACGCGTTCGACGACGCACGGCCCATCCTCGAGCGCGCCAGTGCTCGGGAGACCGCCACGCGCGTGGCCCTCGGCCGCATCGCGGCCGCCTTCCTCGAGCAGGCGACCGGCGCCCGGCTCGTCTCCCACGTCGTCGCCATCGGTGAGGTCGAGGTGCCCGACGGCACCGAGCTGCCCGGCCCGGACGACGCCGGCGCTCTCGACGCGAACCCGGTGCGCTGCCACGACGACGCGACCACCGAGGCGATGGTGGCCGAGATCGACGCCGCGCAGAAGGCGGGTGACACGCTCGGCGGCGTCGTCGAGGTGCTGGCCTACGGTCTGCCGGCCGGCCTCGGTTCGCACGTCCACGCCGATCGCCGCCTCGATGCCCGCCTGGCCGGCGCCGTCATGAGCATCCAGGCGATCAAGGGCGTCGAGCTCGGAGACGGGTTCCGGACCGCCCGGCGCCGCGGGTCCGCGGCGCACGACGAGATCGAGCGTGGGCCGGACGGCCGCATCGTGCGCAAGACCAACCGCGCGGGCGGCGTCGAGGGAGGCATGTCCAACGGCGACGTCCTGCGCGTGCGGGCGGCCATGAAGCCGATCTCGACCGTGCCGCGCGCCCTGGCCACGATCGACACCGCGACGGGCGAGCCCGCAACAGCCCAGCACCAGCGGTCCGACGTCTGCGCCGTGCCGCCGGCCGCCGTCGTCGCCGAGGCGATGGTCGCCCTCGTGCTGGCCGACGCGGTGCTCGAGAAGTTCGGCGGTGACTCGGTGGGGGAGACGGCGCGCAACGTCGGCGCCTACAAGGCCGCCATGCCGGAGCTGCACAGGTGAGCGCGCCCGCGGCCATCCTGATCGGCCCGCCGGGCTCGGGCAAGACCACTGTCGGCGAGCTTCTCGCGGCCGCCTGGACGGTCGGTTTCCGCGACACCGACGCCGACGTCGTGCGGTCCACGGGTCGCTCGATCGCCGACATCTTCATCGAGGACGGGGAGGGCACGTTCCGCGATCTCGAACGGGAAGCGGTCGTCGCGGCGCTCGCCGAGCACGACGGCGTGCTCGCCCTCGGCGGCGGAGCGGTGCTCGACCCCCGGACCCAGGCGGACCTCGCGGACCGCGTCGTGGTGTTCCTCGACGTGTCCCTCGCGCACGCCGCGCCCCGCGTGGGCCTCAACGCCTCCCGGCCGCTCCTCCTGGGCAACCCCCGGGCGCGCTGGCAAGCGCTCATGGACGCTCGGCGGCCGATCTACCGGTCGCTGGCCACGGTGACGGTCAGCACGGACGGCCGCACGCCGTCGGAGGTGGTCCAGCAGACGCTGGAGGCGCTCGCCGCGGCCTCGCAGGACGCACCGTGAGCACGTCACGGGTCGGCGTCCAGGCCGAGCACGACTACGAGGTCGTCATCGGCCGCGACCTGCTCGGCGAGCTACCGGGACTCATCGGGCGCGCGGCCGGCCGAGTCCTCGTGATGCACCCCGCCGCCCTCGCGCCGGTCGCGGCGGTGGTCCGGGCGGACCTGCAGGCCCGCGGCCTCGAGGTCGTCCTCACCGAGCTGCCCGACGCCGAGGAGGCCAAGACCGTCGAGGTCGCCGCGGCCTGCTGGAGCCTGCTCGGCCGGGCTGCCTTCTCGCGGCAGGACGTCGTCGTCGGCCTGGGCGGCGGCGCCACCACCGACCTCGCGGGCTTCGTTGCGGCTTCGTGGCTGCGCGGCGTGCCGGTCGTGCAGGTCCCGACCACGCTCCTTGCCATGGTCGACGCCGCCGTCGGTGGCAAGACCGGTATCAACACCGCCGAGGGCAAGAACCTCGTGGGCGCCTTCCATTCACCGGTCGGGGTGGTGTGTGACCTGAGCCTGCTGACGACGCTCCCGGCGGCCGACCTGCGGGCGGGCCTGGGCGAGGTGGTGAAGTGCGGCTTCATCGCCGACGAGCGGATCCTGGAGCTCGTCGAGGCCTCCCCGTCGGCCGCGACCGACCCGTCGTCCCCCGTCCTGGCCGAGCTCGTCGAGCGCTCGGTCAGCGTCAAGGCGCGCGTGGTCTCGGCCGACCTGCGTGAGGCGTCGTTGCGCGAGATCCTTAACTACGGGCACACCCTCGCGCACGCCATCGAGCACGTCGAGGGGTACCGGTGGCGCCACGGCGAGGCGGTGAGCGTCGGCATGGTCTTCGCGGCCGAGCTCGCGCGCCTGGCCGGACGCCTGGACGCGGCCGACGTCGCCCGGCACCGTCGCGTGCTCACGTCCCTCGGCCTGCCGACGACGTACCGCGGTGACCGGTGGCCCGCGCTGCTCGAGGCGATGCGACGGGACAAGAAGACGCGACGGGACACCCTGCGCTTCGTGGTCCTCGACGGCGTGGGTCGCCCCGGACGCCTGGAGGGCCCGGATCCGGACCTCCTCGCCGCCGCGTACGCCGAGATCAGCCGGTAACGGGCGGATGGCGCCTAGGCTGGCCAACCGTGGCTGATGTCCTCGTCCTCAACGGTCCCAACCTCGCCCGGCTCGGCTCGCGTGAGCCGGACGTCTACGGCGCGGCCGATCACGACGCCCTGGTCGCAGCGGTGGCCGGGTGGGGCCGTACGTACCGGCTCTCGGTCGAGGTACGTCAGAGCGACGACGAGTCCGAGCTGATCGGCTGGCTGCACGAGGCCGTCGACACCGGCTGCGACGTCGTCCTCAACCCCGCGGCGTTCACGCACTACTCCTACGCGCTGCGCGACGCCGCCCGGCTCGTCACGGCCGCGGGACGGACGCTCGTCGAGGTGCACCTGTCCAACCCGGCCGCCCGCGAGGAGTTCCGGCACACCAGCGTCATCGCCGGGGTGGCGACGGGCACCGTGGCCGGCTTCGGCTTCGACTCCTACCGGCTGGCCCTCGACGCCATCGCCGGTCGCCGTGGCGAGTAGCCCAAAGATCAAGCCGTGGACCTTGACTCGTAAGTATCAAGTTCTTAGGCTTGATTCATGTTCGTCATGACGATCGACCAGCAGGGGAGCCGACGGCGCGGCGACCTCGTGCCGCGGCTGCTCGAGGACCTTGCCGCCCACCTGAGCGCCACGGCCCCCGACGCGGTCGTCCTGCCCTTCGAGCGGACGGTCGGCGACGAGGTCCAGGGGGTCCTGGCCGGCGCGGGCGCCGCCGTCGACGTCGCGCTCGTGGTCCAACGATGGGGCGGCTGGAGCGTGGGCATCGGGGCCGGCCGGGTCGACACGCCGCTCGCGGACTCGGCGCGGGCCA
>JAHECE010000170.1 GCA_024641895.1 Actinomycetales bacterium | reverse complement strand
CTGGCCCGCCTCTCGCCCGGCCCGCACCGCTGCCACACCGTCCCCCGAGACACCCCATGCGTTGCAGGTGGAGCATCGGTCGGCAAGCAGGTATCCGGCGGTGTCGGCATGACCGACCGTACGACGTCACGGCAGGAGCAGCCGATCGCCGAGCGTCTCCCGGGATCAGGTGGCGCCGAAGCTCCGAATCCAGCTCGGCCCCGACCCGCTCCCGCGGACCCCAAATGGGCACTGATCCCCCGATCCGAGGCGTCCCTGCCGGGGGAGGACGTTGGGCTCTTGATCCGCGACCGGCCGGCGGGCAAGGGCCAGCCCGCCAAGCCATGGCTCCGTGCCTGTGAACACGCGGGCGACGAGCGGTCAGACCAGCCGAGGCGCCCTAGACCGGAACGGCGATCGCACGAGTGACGCCCTTGACGTGATGCGTTCCGTCACGCACACTATCGACAGGGCCTTAATCAAGGGCTCATCTCTACTAGGATGGTGGCTGTTCGATGGCAGAAGGCAGGATCCGAATCCAGGACGTGGCGGCGCACGCGGGCGTGTCGTCGGCCACCGTCTCCCTGGTCCTATCGGAGCGCTTCGGGACACGCGTCTCTACAGGAACGGCAGAGCGGGTTCGGGCAGCCGCTGGCGAGCTGGGCTACCAGGTAGTGGAGAAGAACTATGAGCTGGGATGGCTTACCGTGGTCGTCGACACGAAGGCTCCGCGACGACTCCTAAATGACGCGCTGGGTGGTGTGCTGCAGGAGGCGTCACACGCGGATCACGCGGTCGCGGTCGTCCCTGTGGGTGCCGATGGCGACGAGGTGAGAGGAGTCGCTGCCACGCTCGCGCGTGTCCCTCGGCATCGCGTTGCGTGCATCGCCCGGAGCGAGGCGCTCGACGAGTGGAACCTCCGACTGCCCGAGTCGACTGTCGTTGTGACACTCGACGACGGCAGGCCGGGTGATCAAGCCCACCGGTGTCAACGAGTCGTGCCGGGATCGGAACCTGCCGCCCGGGCGCTGGCAGGAGTGCTGGCCGAGCGCGGACATCACGAGGTCGCGGTCGTGTCGGACGGCCTGGCTGTCGCCGCTGCCATCTGGACCTCGAGCCTGGAAGGCGCTGGCCTGCACGTGTCAGGACAGGTGGACGTTGCTCCTCCGGGAGGCGGCAGCGCCGAGGCTGAGCTCCGCCGGCTGCTCGTCAACGGGCCTGGCGCCCGACGAACGACCGCGATGGTGTGCCTCAACCCTCGAGCCGTCGCGGTCGTCCGGAAGGTGGTCGAGGGATCCGGATTGCGGGTGCCTCAGGACGTGTCGGTCATCGTCCAGGACGACGGCCGTGCGGATGTTGACAACGTGCTCCCCACTTCGGCGTTCCCCGCTCGCGAGATGGGCCGAGCCGCTGCACGCGTCCTGCTCGACGGCACGTTGGAAGGCCGGGCACGGTCACGGGTCGTGATCAGTGTCCCGAGGACAGTCACGGGTGAACGACGGATCCGGCGCGCCGCCAGCAGCGGCGAAGGTTCCTGAACCCATTGCGTTAACCCCGTTAACCCGATTGCCTGACCGCACCGCCCAGCGTCAAAGGCGAACGCCGGGCCTGCCCCTGGAGTGACATGCAACCCTCGCGTCCAGTCGTGCTGACGGGGGCGTTCGCCCTGTTCAGCGGACTCCTATCTCCGACCGCGGCACTAGCTGACCACGTCCCCGTACCCGGTAGCATCACCGTGGCAGGGAGCCTTCAAAGCGAACTCGGTTGCCCCGGGGACTGGCAGCCAGGGTGTTCGACCACACAGCTCACCGACTCCGACGGCGACGGTGTCTGGACGGGCACGTTCGATGTGCCTGTGGGTTCCTGGGAATACAAGGTCACCCTCAACGGCACCTGGGACGTCAGCTTCGGCGTCGACGGCGCAGAAGGGGGCGCGAACATCCCCCTCGTCATCAGCGCCGCCTCACCGGTGACGTTCAGCTATGACCACGCGACCCACCTGGTGACGGCGACCGGCGAGGGGATCGGCGAGAGCGGCGGCCTGACGCAGGAGCACGCGCATTGGCTGACGGCAGACACGATCGCCTGGGACGTCGATGACGCCAGCGCGACATACAGCTTGCATGCCGCGCCTGAGGGTGGGCTGGAATTCGGTGAGAACGGCGTGGAGGGCGGCGAGGCCGTGCCGCTGGAGTGGGTGAGCGGCGCGTTGCCGGCCGACCTGGTTCAGAAGTGGCCGCACCTGGCCCAGTACGCGGCGCTCCGCGTCCCCACCGGCGTAGACGTCGCGCAGGCGCTCAAGGGCCAGATCGCGGTGTCCAGCCAGGTCGGCGACGTGTCTGACGCGACTGGTCTCCAGATCCCGGGTGTCCTCGACGACCTCTACGCCGGAGCCGCCGCCGAGGTCGCGCTCGGCCCGGTCTGGAACGACGGCGCTTCGCCGGTGGTTCGGCTCTGGGCTCCGACGGCGCGGTCGGTCACCCTGCGGCTGTACGACGACCCGACCTCGGCCGTCGGCGAGCCGACCGAGGCTGTCGAGATGACGCTGGCGCCGGAGTCCGGAGTGTGGTCGACCACGGTCGAAGCCAGCGCAGAGGGCCGCTACTACCTCTACGACGTCGAGGTCTACGTGCCCTCGACGGGTCAGGTCGAGCACAACGTGGTGACCGACCCCTACTCCGTGAGCCTCGCGGCCAACTCCACCAAGAGCCAACTCATCAAACTCGCCGATGACGACCTCGAGCCGCGCGGCTGGAACCGCGTGAGCACGGTCGCTCCGTCGACGCCGGAGGAGATCGACGTCTACGAGTTGCACGTGCGCGACTTCTCCATCTCGGATGAGACGGTTCCCGAGGAGTACCGGGGCACGTACATGGCGTTCACCGAGCGCGGCAGCGACGGCATGCGTCACCTCCGCCAGCTGCAGCGGGCGGGCCTGACTACCGTGCACCTGCTGCCGACGTTCGACATCGCCTCGATCGAGGAGATCCGGTCGGAGCAAGCCATACCGCAGATCCCGGACGTCGCGCCGGACTCCCCCGGGCAGCAGGCTGCGGTCGGCGAAACCCGCGCGGAAGACGGTTTCAACTGGGGTTACGACCCGTGGCACTACACGACGCCCGAGGGCAGCTACGCCACCGAACCGGAGGGCGCCCAGCGGATCCTGGAGTACCGGGCCATGGTCCAGGGTCTGCACGCGATCGGCCTGGGTGTCGTCAACGACGTGGTCTTCAACCACACCGCGCAGTCCGGACAGGGTGAGAAGTCCGTGCTGGACCGCGTCGTGCCGGGGTACTACCACCGCTTGCTCGAAGACGGCAGGATCGCGACCTCGAGCTGCTGCGAGAACACCGCAACCGAGCACGCCATGATGGAGAAGCTGATGGTCGACTCGATCGTCACGTGGGCGACTCAGTACAAGATCGACGGGTTCCGTTTCGACCTGATGGGGCACCACTCGCGGGACAACCTGCTGGCCGTGCGCGAGGCTCTCGACGCACTGACACCGGAGAAGGACGGGGTCGACGGCTCGCGCATCTACCTGTACGGCGAGGGCTGGAACTTCGGTGAGGTCGCCGACAACGCCCGCTTCGTCCAGGCCACCCAGGTGAACATGGCCGGGACCGGCATCGGGACCTTCAGCGACCGCCTGCGCGACGCCGTGCGCGGCGGTGGACCGTTCGACGAGGACCCGCGGGTCCAGGGCTTCGGCTCCGGGCTGTACACCGACCCCAACGGCGCAGAGGCGAACGGGGACGAGGCTGCGCAGCGCGAACGGTTGCTGCTGTCCATGGACCAGATCCGCGTCGGTCTGGCCGGGAACCTCGCCGGGTACACCCTCGTGGACCGCACGGGCGCGACCGTGACCGGCGCTCAGGTGCCGTACGGAGGCCAGCCCGCCGGGTACACCGGCGACCCGCAGGAGAACGTCCTGTACGTCTCGGCGCACGACAACGAGACGCTGTACGACTCCAGCCTCTTCAAGTTGCCGCCGGGCACCTCGATGGCGGACCGGGTGCGGATGCAGCAGCTGGCTCTGTCGACCGTGGCGCTGGGACAGGGCGTGTCGTTCTTCCACGCCGGCACCGACACCCTCCGCTCGAAGTCCCTCGACCGCAACAGCTACGACTCAGGAGACCACTTCAACCTCCTCGACTGGAGCTACCAGACGAACAACTTCGGCGTCGGGCTGCCGCCGGCATGGGACAACGAGGACAAGTGGCCGTTCATGCAACCGCTGCTCGCCGACCCAGGCCTGCGACCGAGCCAGAACGACATCGAGGCCTCGGCCGCGCGGTTCCGCGACCTGCTCCAGATCGCCGACTCCAGCCCCCTCTTCGACCTCACCACGGCCGAGCAGGTGCAGCAGAAGGTCCGGTTCCTCAACACCGGCCCCGACCAGAGGCCGGGTCTGATCGTCATGCACCTCGACGACACCACCGGTGACGACCTCGACCGGCGCCTGAACGGCGTCGTCGTGATCTTCAACGCCACCGACGAGGTTCAGAGCTTCAACGCTGAGGGGCTCCGGCGCTCCAACGCGCAGCTCAGCACCGTCCAGCGCGGAGGAGCAGACCCGAGGGTAAAGGAGTCGCGGTTCGACCGCGGCTCTGGCACCTTCACCGTTCCAGCACGCACTACGGCGGTGTTCGAGATCCGAGGCGGCCCAGCCAGTTGACACGCGCTTAGCCGCCAACGACCAGGAGCGCCTGGGCCGAGGACCAATCCCGGCCCAGGCGCTCCTCGTCACCCCTCGAGCGGTCGAGGGTGGCGGTCCGGTCGGGTGAGGCTACACTGGCGTCAGGAACTTTATTAAGTCTGGTCGGACCCGTCCGACCGAGCCGGAGGTCTCGTGGCAATCGAGCGCGCAACCCATCCTGCAGGTGTCCCCTTGATCCGTCGCCTGAACGGCGCCGCGGTGCTGGAAGCCCTGCGAAACGCTCCTTCCCTCACGGCCTCGGAAATCATGACCGCCACCGGCCTGTCTCGGGTGAGCGCTCACGCGGTGTGCGACGACCTCATGGCACAAGGCCTGGTCCGGGAGGTCGAGGCGACACCGTCTCGAGTGCCGTCGGGACTTGGCCGTCCGTCCCGGACCTACGCGTTCGAAGCGCGAGCGGGACTCGTCGTCGGCGTGGACCTGGCTGCGAAAGCCGTGACCGTCCACCTCTGCGACCTCCGCGGCGAGGCGGTGAGCACGGCCTCCCGCATCGCCCCACGAAGGCACCCACGCGTAACCGGGCTCGTGGAAGGCGCGAAGGAACTGATCGACAGGGTGCTCGCTGAGGGCGGCGTCGAGCCCGAGCGTGTCCTCGCCGTCGCTGTCGGTGTACCCGCGCCAGTTGACAGAACCGGACGTGTGCTGTGGCCGAATACCGACATCCCTGGCCTGGACGACATCGACCTGCGCGCCGCACTCGGTGCGGGAAGGACGTGGCCCGTCCTCGTCGAGAACGATGCCAACCTCGCCATTCTCGGTGAACGCTGGAAGGGTGCGGCCAGCGGCTCGGACCACGCCGTGATGATCCTTTCTGGCAACGGTCTCGGGGCAGGAATCGTCGAGGAAGGGCGCCTTATGCGGGGGTTCCGCGGTGCGGCCGGCGAGCTGCACATGCTGTCGATGGTCGAAGGCGTGGGCGACGCCGGGGGGTCCACCTTCCTCGCTCGCACGCTGGGCCTTCAGGCAGTGGCCCAATACCTGCTCCACAAGGCCGGGCAGAAGGACGCACCCGGCGCGAGGATCGCGGAGC
>JAHECE010000169.1 GCA_024641895.1 Actinomycetales bacterium | reverse complement strand
AGTGCCGCCCGTTCACGTCGGTCCGCATGGATCAACGCGCGTATCGCAACGAAGAAGAGAAGCCCGACCCCCACCGGGGGCGCGAGGGCAACCAGCACATCGAGCACGGGCACATACTACGGCGACTTGGCGGCAGGACGCGCGCGGCTCACAGGGGTTTCACGAGGGGGAACAGGATCGTCTCCCGAATACCCAGTCCCGTGAGTGCCATGAGCAGCCGGTCGATGCCCATCCCCATGCCACCGGACGGGGGCATTGCGTACTCCATCGCCGTCAGGAAGTCCTCATCGACCCGCATCGCCTCGGGGTCGCCTTTGGCGGCCAGCAGCGCCTGTGCCTCGAAGCGCTCCCGCTGAACAACGGGATCGACGAGCTCCGAGTAGGCAGTCGCAAGCTCGAAGCCGCGGACATAGAGGTCCCACTTCTCAACGGTTCCGGGTGTTTCGCGGTGCTCACGAGTCAGGGGCGACGTCTCCAGCGGGAAGTCCCGGACGAACGTCGGAGCCCACAGGTGCTGGCCGACGAGCTCCTCCCAGAGCTGCTCCACCAGCTTGCCCGCGCTCGCCCGCGCCAGGTCGACGCCGATCTCGTGCCGTGCACAGTGTGCGAGCAGGACCTCGACGGGGGTCCGCGGCGTGATCGCCTCGTCAAGCGCCTCGGAAAGGGACTCGTAGAGCGACACCTCCGGCCAGAGGCCTCCAAGGTCGTACTCGGTACCGTCGACCAGGCGCACGGTCGTCGCGCCGAATACCGCGACCGCCGCCTCCTGGACCAGTTCACGCGTCAGCGTCGCCATCGTGTCGTAGTCGCCGTACGCCTCATACGCCTCAAGCATCGCGAACTCGGGCGAATGCGTGGAATCAGCGCCTTCATTGCGGAAGTTGCGGTTTATCTCGAAGGCACGCTCGATGCCGCCCACGACTGCGCGCTTGAGGAAGAGCTCCGGCGCGATCCTCATGAACAGGTCCATGTCGAAAGCGTTCATGTGGGTCACGAAGGGGCGGGCCGCAGCGCCGCCGCTCTGGGTCTGGAGCATTGGCGTCTCGACCTCGAGGAAACGCCGGGCCTCGAGCGAGGACCGTAGAGAACGCACGACCCCGGCCCGCACCACGACCATATGGCGCGCCTCTGGCCTGGCAATGAGGTCGAGGTACCGCTGGCGAACGCGCGACTCCTCGGACGGTGCGTGATGCAACGTCGGCAACGGGCGCAGCGCTTTCGCCGCAATGGTCCATCCTCCGGCCAGGACGGAGAGCTCGCCACGCCGCGATGAGATCACCCGGCCGGAGACGAACAGGTGGTCGCCGAGGTCGACGTCCGCCTTGAAGCGCTCGAGCGATTCGGGGCCGAGCTCGCCAAGGCTCAGCATCACCTGCAGGTGATTGCCCGCGCCGTCCTGAAGTGTGCCGAAGCAGAGCTTTCCGGTGTTTCGCAGGTAGATCACCCGGCCGGCCACCCCGACGACGTCGTCCGTCTCCTCACCGGCGGCAAGACCCGCATACCCGGCCCGCACCTCGGCGATGCCATGCGTCCGCGGGACGCCGACCGGATAGGGGTCGATTCCCTCCGCGAGGAGGCGAGCGCGCTTCTCCCGGCGAATCCGCATCTGCTCCGGCAGGTCACGGTCGGGGGCGGCTGTCTCCTCGTTCACGCGCGGAATCCTAGTGGCGGTTTCCACCGGAGAATTCCCAGGCTCGTCGGGCGGGCGCGCGTCCTGGGGGGGCTGCCTGGCCCGACCGGGTGCCGAGTCCACCCGCGACGCCCGTCACGGGTTCCGTCCCGACACCGGGCCCGAGATCTGCGAACGGGGGCCGGACCGGGGTCACGGCGCCCCGGATCCGCAGAAGTCGCCGCCCCCGCCGTCGGCCAGTCCGGTCTACGGCAGCAGGTCCAGCGCGAGATCGAGGATCGGGGACGAGTGCGTGAGCCCGCCGACCGAGAGGTAGTCGACCCCGGTCTGCGCGACCTCGACCGCGCGCTCGAGCGTGAGGTTGCCGGTCGCCTCCAGCTCGACCCGCCCGGTGACCGGCTCGCCGGCCCGCACCGCCGCCACGACGTCGGCCATCACGGGCGTCGGCATGTTGTCGAGCAGGAGAAACCTGGCACCGGCCGCGACGGCCTCGAGCGCCTGCTCCTTGGTGTCCGCCTCCACCTGGATCGCGACGTCGGGGAAGCGCTCCTGGACGGCTCGCACCGCGGCGGTCACCGACCCGGCGGCGACCACGTGGTTGTCCTTGACCATCGCGACGTCGTACAGACCCATCCGTTTGTTGGTGCCGCCCCCGCAGCGCACCGCGTACTTCTCCAGCTCGCGCAGGCCGGGAGTCGTCTTGCGGGTGTCGAGCACGAGGGCACCCGTGCCGGCGAGCGCGTCGGCCCATCGGCGGGTGTGCGAGGCGACGCCGCTGGCCCGGCTCATGAGGTTGAGCACCGTGCGCTCGGCGACGAGAAGCACCTGGGTGCGCCCGCGCAGCAGGGCGAGCACCTCGCCACGGTGAACCCGGTCGCCGTCGGCGGCCACGGCCTCGTAGGTGGGCGCGGGCAACCCGAGCGCCACGGCAGCCTGCGCGAGCACCACCGGGAGCACGGGCAGGCCCGCAAGGACGCCGTCGGCGCGCGCGACGAGGTGGGCGGTGGCCTCGACGTCCGGCGAGATCGTCGCCTGCGTCGTGACGTCCCGGGGTTGCGACGAGAGGTCCTCAGCGAGGGCGGTCGCGACGATCGCCGCGATCCACGCCTGGTCCAGGGGCCTGTCGAGCGGACCACCCGGGGGTGCGCTCGTCGGGGCGTCGGCGGACGCAGGCACCCGCCCGTCAGCACCGGGCGACGCCGCGGCCGTCCGGCTCATACCGGTCTCCGCGACAGCCGCAGCTCGCCGTCCGCGTCCAGGGCCGCGTCGAGGTGCAGGCGCCAGCGATCATCATTGGCCGGGTAGTCCTCACGGAAGTGCCCGCCGCGGGACTCGGTGCGCTCGGTCGCGACTGCGGTGAGCAGGGCAGCGACCTGGTAGACGTTCGTCGCTTCCCACTCCGCTACCTGCGGGGTGGCCAGCACGTGGCTGCTGCGGTGTGCATCGGTGCGTATCGCCCCGAGGCGGTGCGCGGCGGTGGCCAGTCGCTCGGCGCTGCGGATGACGCCCGGCCCGTCGCTGGCGATCTGCTGGATCCGGTGCAGCGCGGTGGCCGCCACCAGCGCGCCCTCGCTGTCACGCGGAGCCGGGTCGCGGACCGGCAGCCCGCCTGCCAGGAGGAGCGAGGCGACGTCGTCGGCCGCCCGGGAGGCGAAGACGAGCCCTTCGAGAAGGGAGTTCGACGCGAGGCGGTTCGCACCGTGCACGCCGGTGCAGGCCGCCTCGCCCACGGCCCAGAGGCCGGGTAGCGAGCTGCGGCCGCGCAGGTCGGTGACGACACCTCCCGAGTGGTAGTGCTGGGCGGGCGCGACCGGGACCAGGTCGGTCGTCAGGTCGATGCCGTGCTCGCGCAGCTGGGCATCGATCGTCGGGAAGCGCTCTCGCAGGAAGGATGCGTCGCGGGACCGGATGTCGAGGTAGACGTGGTCCGAGCCGGTGGCCGCCATCCGCCGGACGATGGCGTGGGCGACGACGTCTCGCGGCGCGAGCTCCGCGAGTGGATGGATGTCCGGCATGAAGCGCTCGCCGTCGACGTCGAGCAGCACGGCGCCCTCCCCGCGAACGGCCTCCGACACCAGCGGCAGCTGCCCGCGCACGCCCGAACCGAGCCACAGCACCGTGGGGTGGAACTGCACGAACTCGACGTCGCTCACCGTCGCGCCTGCACGCAAGGCGGCCGCGAGCCCGTCGCCGGTGGCTTGTGGCGGGTTGGTCGACGAGCGGAAGACCTGGCCGATCCCGCCGGTCGCCAGGATGACCGCGCGTCCGAGGGCAGCCCCGACGCCGTCGCGGGAGCCCTGACCGATGACATGGAGGCTGACGCCGCACACGGCGCGGTCGCCGTCGTCCATCGGACCGGACGTGAGGAGATCGAGGACGAGGGCGTTCTCGATGACCTCGATGCCCGGGTCCTGAGCGACGGCCTCGAGAGCGGCGACGAGTGCGCGCGAGATCTCCGCACCGGTCGCGTCGCCGCCCGCGTGGACGATGCGGTCCGCGAGGTGCCCGCCCTCCCGCGTCAGAGCGATCTGACCGTTCTCGTCGAGGTCGAAGCGGGCGCCGAGGGCCGCCAGCTCGCGCACCCGCGCCGGACCCTCGGTCACCAGAACGCGGACGGCCGCCTCGTCGCACAGGCCCACGCCGGCCACGAGGGTGTCCGTCTCGTGCGCCCCCGGGGAGTCCTCCGGGTCGAGCGCTGCGGCGATGCCGCCTTGCGCCCACAGGGTCGAGCCCGAGGAGAGGGAGGACTTCGTCAGGAGGAGGACGCGGTCGACCTGCTGGCGCAGCCGCAGCGCGGCCGTCAGGCCGGCGATGCCGGAGCCGACGACGACGACGTCCGCCGCGAGGGCCCAACCCGGCTCAGGCGCGGCGAGCCGGCGCGCGAGCCGGAGGCCGGGAGGCCGGCCGGTCACGCCCGGGCCTGGGCGACATCCGAGGCGTCGGCAGCCGCGCCGTCGAGGCGCTGGTGGTCGTGCAGGTGTGCGCGGTACTCGCTGATCGTGATGCCGCTGGACTCGAGGCCGTCGCCCGGCGGCACGTGGCCGGGCTCGCCGTCGATGCCGACGATCGCGTTCTTCGCGTCGACGAACACGACACGAGGCACATAGGTGTGCGCGACCCCGTCCGCGAGCATCCCGTAGGCGATGATGATGACCACGTCGCCCGGGTCCACGAGGTGCGCCGCGGCGCCGTTGATGCACACGATTCCCGAGCCGCGCTCGCCCGGGATCACGTAGGTCGTGAGCCGGGCGCCGTTGGTGACGTCCACGATGTCGACCTGCTGGCCGGGCAAGAGGTCAGCGGCGTCGAGCAGGTCCGCGTCCACGGTGACCGATCCGACGTAGTGCAGGTCCGCCGAGGTCACGGTGGCGCGGTGGATCTTGGCCACGAGCATGGGCCGAAGCATCGGGATCGAGGTCAGCATGGTCATTCATCTCCCGCAGGGGCAGTGCTGGTCGTGGCGCCCACATCAATCAGCGCGTTGTCGATGAGCCTTGTTCCCCCCACGCGAGCGGCCATCGCCAGTAGTGCTACTCCACGGTAGCCCGCCGGGACCGGTTCAAGGTCATCGGGACCTACCAACGTGACGTAGTCCACGACGACGGCGCCCGGCTCTCGGACCTCGGCCTCCTCGAGCTCCGCGGCGGCGGCGTCCAGGGCGTCGGCCGGCCTGGCGCCCGGAACCTCCGCCGCTCGGACCGCCGCTCGAAGCGCCCTGGACAGGACCAGCGCCGACCTGCGCTGCGCAGGTGTCAGATAGGCGTTGCGGCTGCTCAGGGCCAGGCCGTCGGCGTCACGCTGGATCGGGACCGCGACGACCTCGACGGGCAGGTCGAGGTCGCGGACCATGCGCCGGATCAAGGCGAGCTGCTGGGCGTCCTTCTGCCCGAACAGCGCGACGTCGGGCTGCAGCAAGCCGATGAGCTTGGTCACCACCGTGAGGACGCCGTCGAAGTGCCCAGGCCGCGCGGCACCCTCCCAGGCGTCGCCCACCGGGCCGGCGGCGACCCGCACGAGCGGAGCACCGTCCGGGTACACCACCGCTGGCTCGGGCGCGAGGACGAGGTCGACGCCGACCCGGCCGAGTGCGGCGAGGTCG
>JAHECE010000168.1:3125-5752 GCA_024641895.1 Actinomycetales bacterium | reverse complement strand
ACGACCACCCGCTGCGAGTCGAGCTGTGGGGCGAAGAGGTCGAGGAGATCCGGTGGTTCGCGGTCGCCGACCAGCGCAGCCTCGAGGTCGCCGAGCATGGGCTCTGGGCGCCGCCGTGCCGGGAGATCCTCCTGACCGAGGCGGTCCGCGCGCGCGCCGAGGCGCTCAAGGAGCAGCTGCCGGGTGCGGTCGACATGCTCGAGAAGCTCGCGGCCGGGATCGCGGTCGAGGGCATGGAGTCGCTGGCGCCGGTGCTGGTGGACGAGATGCAGCCGATCCTCGACCTCGTCCCCGACGACGCCCTGCTCATCCTCGACGAGCCGGAGCGGGTCCGGCGCCGCGCCCATGACCTCGTGGCCACCACGAGCGAGTTCCTTGCCGCGGCCTGGACGGCGGCCGCCGCCGGGGCGAAGACCCCGCTCGACCTCTCGAGCGCCTCGTTCGCCACACTCGCCGAGTCGCGCGAGACCGCGCTGCGTCGTGGCCTCGGTTGGTGGAGCTTCGGTTCCTTCGGCCAGGACGAGTCGCTCGCCGAGCTCATGGCCGACGCCGGCGCCGGCGCCGGGGACGACGACGGACCCGACGCGTGGATCACCGTCGACGCCCGCGACGTCGAGGGCTACCGCGGCGACGTCGATCGCGCACTGTCGGACATGGCCGACCTCCTGCGCGCCGGCTGGCGCATCGTCCTGGTCACCGAGGGCCCTGGGCCCGCGCGCCGCTTCGTCGAGCAGCTGCTCGAGGCAGGCATGTCCGCGCGGCTGCTTCCCGGCGTCACCGAGGAGCCCGAGCCCGGCGTCGTCTCGGTCACGACCGCGTCCGTGGGCCGCGGGTTCGTCGCACCCGGGCTCCGGCTCGCGCTCCTGACGGAGACGGATCTCACGGGCCGTGCCGGCGTCTCGACCAAGGACATGCGCGCGATGCCGTCGCGGCGCCGCAACGTCGTCGACCCCCTCGCCCTGCGCCCCGGCGACAACGTCGTGCACGAGCAGCACGGAGTCGGCCGGTTCGTCGAGCTCATCCAGCGCACGGTCGGCGCCGGCGCGACGGCGATGACCCGGGAGTACCTCGTCATCGAGTACGCGCCGTCGAAGAAGGGGCACCCCGGGGACCGTCTCTTCGTGCCGACCGACTCGCTCGACCAGGTGACCAGGTACACCGGCGGCGAGCAGCCGAGCCTGAACAGGATGGGCGGCGCGGACTGGGCCAAGACCAAGGGGCGCGCGCGCAAGGCCGTCCGCGAGATCGCGAGCGAGCTCATCCGGCTGTACTCGGCGCGCATGGCGACGCAGGGGTTCGCGTTCTCCCCGGACACCCCATGGCAGCGCGAGCTCGAGGACGCGTTCCCGCACGTCGAGACGCCGGACCAGGCCGCCACGATCGACGAGGTCAAGGCGGACATGGAGAAGCCGGTCCCGATGGATCGCCTCATCTGCGGCGACGTCGGCTACGGGAAGACCGAGATCGCGGTGCGCGCCGCGTTCAAGGCGGTCCAGGACGGCAAGCAGGTCGCGGTCCTCGTGCCGACGACGCTGCTCGTCCAGCAGCACTACGAGACCTTCGCCGAGCGCTACGCGGGCTTCCCGGTGAACGTGAAGGCCTTGTCGAGGTTCCAGACGGACAAGGAGGCCGCGGCGGTTCGCGACGGCGTGCTGGACGGCACGGTCGACGTCGTCATCGGCACCCACCGCCTCATCTCGGGCGACATCCGGTTCAAGAACCTTGGTCTCGTCATCGTCGACGAGGAGCAGCGGTTCGGCGTCGAGCACAAGGAGACCCTCAAGCAGATGCGCACGGACGTGGACGTGCTCGGCATGAGCGCGACCCCGATCCCGCGCACGCTCGAGATGGCCGTCACCGGGATCCGCGAGATGTCGACCCTGGCGACCCCGCCCGAGGAGCGCCACCCGATCCTGACCTTCGTCGGTGCGTACGACGAGAAGCAGATCACCGCGGCCCTGCGCCGGGAGCTGCTCCGCGAGGGCCAGGTCTTCTTCATCCACAACCGCGTCGAGTCGATCGACCGCGCCGCGGCCCGGCTGCGCGAGCTCGTGCCGGAGGCCCGCATCGCCGTCGCCCACGGGAAGATGAACGAGCACCAGCTCGAGCGGGTCATCGTCGACTTCTGGGAGAAGGCGTTCGACGTCCTCGTCTGCACGACGATCGTCGAGACGGGCCTGGACATCTCGAACGCGAACACCCTCATCGTCGAGCGGGCCGACGTCCTGGGCCTGTCCCAGCTGCACCAGCTGCGTGGGCGCGTCGGGCGCGGTCGCGAGCGCGCCTACGCCTACTTCCTCTACCCGCCCGAGCGCCCCCTGACCGAGACGGCGCACGACCGGTTGGCGACCATCGCCGCGCACAACGAGCTCGGGGCCGGCATCCAGGTGGCGCTGAAGGACCTCGAGATCCGCGGCGCAGGCAACCTGCTCGGTGGAGAGCAGTCGGGACACATCGCGGGCGTCGGGTTCGACCTGTACGTCCGCATGGTGTCCGAGGCGGTGGCGAGCTTCCGCGGCGAGGAGCCGGAGGACGTCCCGGACGTCACGATCGAGCTGCCGATCGACGCCCACATCCCGCACTCCTACGTGGAGCACGAGCGACTGCGCCTCGAGGCGTACACGAAG
>JAHECE010000168.1:0-3115 GCA_024641895.1 Actinomycetales bacterium | reverse complement strand
GAGGTGGTCGATCGACTCTTCGCCGTCGCGTCGCTGCGAGCTCGGGCGCGCGCCGCGGGCCTCACGGACATCACGGCCCAGGGCAACTTCATCCGTTTCGCCCCCGTGGATCTGCCCGAGTCGGCCCAGCTGCGGCTCAAGCGTCTCCATCCGGGCACGGTGCTCAAGCCGGCCGTCCGCACGATCCTGGTCCCGCGGCCCATGACGGCGCGCGTCGGGGGAAAGGCCCTGCGCGACGCCGACATCCTCACGTGGGCCCGCACGCTCATCGACACCCTGTTCGGTCCGGCCGGGGCCAAGGCCCCGGCCGGACCCGCCGTCCGAACGCCCGCCGCCTCGTCGCGCGCCTGACGCGTAGCGTCCGCCTCACCATCGACGGGGCCCTGCGCGCGGACCTCGAGTCGGCTTCCGGTCGGTTCGTGCCGGTGGTCCAGGCATCGTCGTCGACCGGACCTGCGCCCGACGGCGCGTGGCCCGTCGCCGTGACGGAGCAGACCCTCGCCCTCGCCACGCGCTAGCCCTCCAGGGCCTGGTCCTGGCAGGTGTGCCCCGCGTGCCCGTGACCTGAGACCGGGGGAGGGTGCGGGCGCGGCCGGAGATGAGGTCGCGGCGTCGCTCGGCCTAGGATGTCGTCGGTCCGCGGTCGTCGTGCCGCTCGCAAGCAACGGAGGTCGCCCCGGTGGTGCTGTATCGCGCGCTGGCCGCTGCGGTCGTGGCGGTCCTGGTTCTCGCCGGCTGCGCTCCGCGTGGAGGCGTCGCCGCCTACGTCGACGGCGAGCCCATCGCCGAGGGTGCGCTCGCGGAGACGGTGCGGGACATCGCGCCCTTCAGCGACGCTCCGGCCCGCACCATCCTGCACGCCCTGATCGTCAGCCCCGCCTGGATCGAGGCGGCGGGCGCCACCGGCGTCGGGGTCTCGGAGCAGGACGGCCGGGACTTCCTCGACCAGCTGGCTCGGGAGGCCGGCAACGAGGTCGACCAGGCGAGCTACGGTGCCGGCCTCGTCGCGATCGCTCAGATGCAGGCGGCTCGGGAGAGGGCGGCTGCCCTGGGCGTGGCGGACGCGCTGACGCAGGCCGCGGACGCCCTGGTGCGCCAGTCCGAGGTCGAGGTGAACCCCCGGTACGGGGAGTGGGCTGTCCGGGACGTAGCGCCGCTGCTGCACCCGTGGTTCGTCGGTCTCCCGCCGGGGATCCGGTAGGCGGCGTGCCGGACCGGCCTCGACCGGCGTCCTCGCCCGTCGAGATAGACCCCGCCGAGGCGGGCGACGCCTTTGCCGAGCTCGTCGTCGTCATGGACCTCCTGCGCTCGCCGGGGGGCTGTCCGTGGGACGCCGAGCAGACCCACGCCTCCCTAGCGCCCTACGCGATCGAGGAGGCTTACGAGGTCGCCGAGGCCGCCGAGCGCGGCGACCTCGAGCACCTGTGCGAGGAGCTGGGCGACCTGCTGCTCCAGGTCGTCTTCCACGCCCGCGTCGCTGCCGAGGACCACGCCCGACCGTTCGGCGTCATTGACGTGGTGCGCGGGCTCGTCGCGAAGCTCGAGCGCCGGCACCCGCACGTCTTCGGCGACGTCGAGGTCTCGGGAACGGACGACGTCGTCGCCAACTGGGCGCAGATCAAGGACGCCGAGAAGCCGCGGCAGAGCGTCGTCGACGGCCTCCCGAACGCGCTTCCCGCCCTCGCCCGGGCGCAGAAGGTGATCGAGCGCGCGCGCAGGACCGGCCTGCCGTTGCCCCCGGCCGGGCCGGAGGGCGGCGCGATCGGGGAGCGGCTTCTCGCCCTGGTCGCGGAGGCGGACGCCGCCGGCGTGGACGCAGAGGCCGAGCTGCGTCGGGTCGTGACGCGCTGGGCGGGGGGACCTCGGGACCGCGAGGCTCACGAGTAGGGTCGGGCGCGGCGCTCCGGATGGCCCGAAGGTCCGTCCGTCGGCGTGGAACGTGGGGCCATCATGAGCCTCGCCGTGGAAGCGGACGATGGCCGGACGAGGAGTGCGGATGAAGATCGGCGTCCCGCGTGAGGTACGCCCGGGTGAGCGGCTGGTGGCCGCGACCCCGAAGAGCGTCGGCGCGTTGAAGGCACTCGGGTACGACGTCGTCGTGGAGTCCGGAGCGGGTGACGCGGCGACCTTCGCTGACGAGGCGTACCTCGCGGCCGGAGCCACGGTGGGCACCGCGAAGGAGGTGTGGTCCGCCGACGTCGTGACGGCGGTGAACCCGCCCACCCCGGACCAGGTGGCCGCGTTGCGCAGCGGCGCGACGCTGGTGGCCCTGCTCGGCCCTGCGGGCAACCCCGGGCTGACGCGCGCCCTGGCGGCTCAAGGCGTGACGTCGCTGTCGCTCGATGCGGTGCCAAGGATCTCGCGGGCGCAGTCGCTCGACGTGCTGTCGACGATGTCGAACGTCGCGGGCTACCGGGCGGTTGTCGAGGCGGCTGCCGCGTACGGCGGGATGTTCACCGGGCAGGTGACCGCGGCGGGCAAGACGGCTCCGGCGACCGTCTTCGTCATCGGTGCCGGCGTGGCCGGCCTCGCAGCGATCGGCGCCGCCGCGAGCATGGGGGCGCAGGTCCGCGCCTTCGACGTGCGGCCCGAGGTCGGCGAGCAGATCGAGTCCATGGGTGCCACCTTCGTGCAGGCCGAGTCCGCCCAGCAGGAGGTGTCCGCCGACGGCTACGCGCAGGCACTGACCGCCGAGCAGGAACGCCTCACCGCCCAGATGTACGCCGCCGAGTCCGCCAAGGCAGACGTGGTCATCACCACCGCCCTGGTGCGCGGCGCCGCGCCGCGCACGATCAGCGCGGAGATGGTCGTGGCGATGAAGCCCGGCGCGGTCATCGTGGACCTCGCGGCCTCCGGCGGCGGAAACTGCGAGCTGACGGTGCCGGGACGGAAGATCGTCACCGACAACGGCGTCACGATCATCGGCTACACCGACCTGCCCAGCCGCATGCCGCAGCACACCTCGCAGCTGTTCGGCACGAACGTCGTGCACCTCATGAAGCTGCTCACCCCGGGCAAGGACGGCGAGCTCGTCCTGGACCTCGAGGACGAGGTCCAGCGCGGCATGACCGTCGCGCACGCCGGTGAGGTGACGTGGCCGCCACCGCCGGTCAAG
>JAHECE010000011.1 GCA_024641895.1 Actinomycetales bacterium | reverse complement strand
CACGTAGTACATGTACGGGCTCGGGTTGATGGTCCGGAGCACCCGGTAGACGTCGAGCGGGTCCGCCGGGCAGTCGAGCTCGAGCCGTTGGGAGATCACGACCTGGAAGACCTCGCCGTCGCGGATCGCCTCCTTGGCCGCGAGCACGGCGGCGACGAACTCGTCCTTCGTGGTGCGGAACCGGAGCTCCGGTTCCGCGACCCCGTCGTCGAGCACGGCAGCGGTCGAGGCGCGCGGCTCGAGCAGCGTCGCCTCCATGTCGTCGAGCCGCGCGACGGCATGGGCGTGCGCCTCGTCCACGCGCTCGTCGGAGTCGTCGAAGTTGATCGCGTTGGCGATGAGCCATACGGAGCCGTCGAGGTGGTCCACGGCGACGACGTCGGTAGCCAGGCAGAGGCTCAGCTCCGGGACACGCAGCTCGTCCGGCGCGAGGGCGCGCAAGGTCGGTTCCCAGTGGCGCAACACGTCCCAGCCGAGCGCGCCGACGAAGCCGCCGGTCAGCGGGGGCAGACCTGGGATGGCGGGCGTGTGCAGCGCGTCCAGCGCGGCACCGAGGACCTCGAGCACGTCGCCGGAGGCAGGAATCCCGGCGGGCACGTCGCCCAGCCACCGCGCCGCGCCGCGGTCCTCGCCGGAGGCGGCGGCGTCGACGGTCAGCGTCGCCCGCGAGCGGACGCCGACGAACGACCAGCGGGACCATGCGCCGTCGAACTCCGCGGACTCGAGGATGAACGTGCCGGGACGGTCCCCGGCCAGGCGTCGGTAGAGGTCGATGGGCGTCAGGTCGTCTCCCAGGAGACGACGCACCACGGGGATCACCCGACGGGTGCGGGCCAGCTCGCGGAACTCCGCGACCGCGGGCCAGGTACGCCCCCAGGGCGGCGGCAGGCTCACGCGTCCCCTCCCCCACGGGTCACCGCGAGGGCACCCCCGGCGTCGAAGCAGCTGTGCTCACCGGTGTGGCACGCGGCGCCGACCTGGTCGACGCGCACGAGGAGGGCGTCGCCGTCGCAGTCGAGCTCCACGGAGCGCACGTGCTGGACGTGACCCGACGTGTCTCCCTTGCGCCAGTACTCGCCCCGGCTGCGGCTCCAGAACGTCACCCGACCGGAGGTCAAGGTGCGCGCGAGTGCCTCGTCGTCCATCCAGCCGACCATGAGCACTCGGTCCGTCGCTGCCTCCTGCACGACGGCGCACACGAGCCCGGCGCCGTCCCGCTTCAGGCGGGCGGCCACTGCAGGGTCGAGCGAGGACGTCGGGATGCCGGCGCCGCCGGCCGGGCGAGGACTGGTGGAGTCGTCGGGCACCGGTCGATCCTGCCAGAAAGCCGCGCGTGCGCCTGCGAGCGCTACCGCACGTGCGCCTGCGAGCGCTACCGCACCACCACGCCGGCGCCGCGCATGTAGTCCTTGACCTGGCCAATGGTGAGGGTCCCGTAGTGGAACACGCTCGCGGCCAGCACCGCGTCGGCCCCGGCCCTCGCGGCCAGCGCGAAGTCCTCGACGCGCCCGGCACCCCCGCTCGCGATGAGCGGGATGTGCACCTGCGAGCGCACGTCGTGCAGCATCTGGAGGTCGAAGCCCGCGGTCGTCCCGTCGGCATCCATCGAGTTGAGCAGGATCTCGCCGGCACCGTTCTCGGCAGCCCGGACCGACCACTCGACCGCGTCGATCCCCGTGCCACGCCTGCCGCCGTGCGTGGTGACCTCATAGCCCGACGGAGTGTGCACGCCCGGCGGGCAGCGGCGGGCGTCGACCGAGAGGACGAGAACCTGAGCGCCGAACCGGTCGGCGATCTCGGCGATCAGCTCGGGCCGGGCGATCGCCGCGGTGTTGACCCCGACCTTGTCGGCCCCGGCGCGCAGGAGGGTGTCGACATCCTCCACCGACCGGACGCCGCCGCCGACCGTGAGAGGGACGAAGACCTCCTCGGCGGTGCGCGAGACGATCTCCAGCGTCGTCGCGCGGCCCTGGGCCGAAGCGCTCACGTCGAGGAACGTGACCTCGTCCGCGCCGGCTGCGTCATAGCCTCGGGCCAGCTCGACCGGATCTCCGGCGTCGCGGAGGTTCGCGAAGTTGACGCCCTTGACGACGCGCCCGGCGTTGACGTCGAGGCACGGGATGACCCGCACGGCGACGGTCATGGTGGTTCCTCCCAGGGGTCGGGACGCAGGTGCATGCGCCCGTGGTCGATGCTCAGCCCGCGGGCGTCGCGCTCGGGTTCGACGTCGGCTCGTCGGACGGGCCGGCCGTCGGCCGAGGCGTTGCCGTGACCGACGCGGTCGGGACCGGCGATGC
The DNA here is from genome assembly GCA_024641895.1 of Actinomycetales bacterium. Taxonomy (GTDB): domain Bacteria; phylum Actinomycetota; class Actinomycetes; order Actinomycetales; family JAHECE01; genus JAHECE01. Next base: position 20,138 of record JAHECE010000011.1, on the reverse strand, counting down.
CTCGGGATCGGTCGCGGAACCGGCGACGACGGCCAGGATGTCCACCACGAACACGAGGGTGTCGGTCCCCGTCGCCTCCTCCGGCGGCACGACCAGGAGCACCTGGGAGCCCACCGTCTGGTCGAGCAACCCCGTCGCCAGGCCGGGGATGGCCGTCGAGAGGTCGAGCCGCTCCGGCAGCTGGCCCGGACCCCATGTGGTCGCGCTGACCGATCCGTCGGACCAGCGTACGGCGGTGTACTGGACGACCAGCTCCACGCCGGGCTCCACCTGGGCACCCGAGCCCTTGATGAGGATCTGCTCGACCCGGTCCGGCGGCGGCGGCGAGCCCGGGATGGTCACCGTCGGCGAACCGTCCTCGGCGAGGGTGACGCCCGGCAGGCCCGGTTCGGGGGTGACTGGGGTGCCCTGAGCGCGGGCCGGCCTGACGTCCACGACGACGACGTGCGAGGCCGGGAGCCCGGACTCGCTCGTGGCGGGCTCGAGGTAGAGGACGCGGTCGTTCGTGCCCGAGGCGCTGACCGCGGCGTAGAGGTCGTCCCCGAGCGAGTTGGGGGTGAAGGCGAAGATCTCGGGCGCGCTCGTGTACGTCTCCCCGATCACGTCGCCGGTGGCACCGTCGAAGCCGATCCAGTCGACCAGCACGGGGTCGCCCTCGGTCAGGGGCGAACCGTCGCCGTCGATGACGAGGGAGACGGAGGGCTCGCGCACGGCGAGAGGGACGTCGAAGGTCACGACCGGCAGGACGCCGAAGTCGCCCGAGACGTCCACCGCCTCGGGGCCGGCGCCTGGATCTTCACCCGCGCAGCCGGCGAGCAGGGCGACCGCCACGAGCACCGCCGCGGCAGTGCCGCGACCGGCCCGATGACTGAGCATGAAACCACTGTACGGTGACCGGCCCCGGGACCGTCGCATTGCGTCGTCCCTCGTCAGGCGTCCATCGTGGCGATGAGACGGTCCACCCGCTCGTCCACGGACGCGAACGGGTCCTTGCAGAGCACGGTCCGCTGCGCCTGGTCGTTGAGCTTCAGGTGGACCCAGTCCACCGTGTAGTCCCGCCGATGCGCTTGCGCCGCTCGGACGAAGTCGCCCCGAAGTCGCGCCCGAGTCGTCTGAGGGGGCAGCGCCGTCGCCTCGAAGATCTCGGCGTCCGTGGTCACCCGTTCGACGAGCCCCCGCTCGGCCATCTTGTTGAAGAGCCCGTCCGAGCGCGAGATGTCGTGGTAGGCCAGGTCGAGCCTGGCGACCCGCGGGTCCGACAGGTGCAGCCCGTGGGCGCCCCGGTAGCGCTCGATGAGCGACTCCTTGATGGCCCAGTCGATCTCGCGGTCCACGAGCGAGTGGTCACCCGTCCGCACGGCACGCACCGTCCGCTCCCAGAGCTCGAGCACGGCGTCGATCACCGGGGTCCGATCGACGTGGCCGTCCACGAACGCGAGCACCCGCTCCAGGTACTCCTCCTGGAGCTCGACGGCCGACATCCGGCGGCCGCTGACCAGCGTCACCTGGTGGGTGCCGGTGAGGTCCCGGCTGATCTCGCGGATCGCCCGCATGGGGTTCTCCAGGGTCAGGTCCCGAGCGGCCTGGCCCGCCTCGATCATCCGAAGCACGAGGTCCGTGGCGCCGACCTTGAGCAGCGTGGTCGTCTCCGACATCGAGGAGTCGCCGACGATGACGTGCAGGCGCCGGTAGGCCTCGGCGTCTGCGTGCGGCTCGTCGCGGGTGTTGATGATCGGCCGCGACCGCGTCGTGGCCGAGGACACGGACTCCCAGATGTGGTCCGAGCGCTGGGCGAACGTGTAGAGATGCCCGCGGGGTGTCGCGAGGATCGAGCCGGCGCCGGAGATGATCTGCCGGCTGATGAAGTACGGGATGAGCACGTCCGCGACCCGGGAGAAGTCCCCCTGCCGCCGGATCAGGTAGTTCTCGTGGCAGCCGTAGGAGTTCCCCGCGGAGTCGACGTTGTTCTTGAAGAGGTGGATCCGCCCCGGCAGGCCCTCGTGCTCAAGCCGCTCCTGAGCGTCGACCACGAGGGACTCCAGCACCCGCTCGCCAGCCTTGTCGTGCACGACGAGCTGGCGCACGTCGTCGCACTCCGCAGTGGCGTACTCGGGGTGGGAACCCACGTCGAGGTAGAGGCGCGACCCGTTGCGCAGGAAGACGTTCGAGGACCGGCCCCAGGCGACGACCTTGCGGAACAGGTAGCGGGCGACCTCGTCGGCCGAGAGCGCCCGAGTCCCCACCGCGGCGCACGTGACCCCGAACTCGGTCTCGAGGCCGTAGATCCGACGGTCCACCGCGTCAGCCCCGTGCCGGAAGCAGGTCGTCGAGCAGGTCGCCGGTGAGCCGGCGGAACGCCCGGCGCGGCCGGGTCCGGTCGAGCACTGCGACCTCGAGCGCAGCGGACGCGAGGCTCCGGCCGGCCGAGCCTTCGGGACCGGCGCCCAGCGCACGCACGGCGAGCCCGAGCACGTCCGGCAGCGCCATGCCTGGCGCCCACTCCTGCGTGACGGTCTGCTGCAGGCGTTCGGCCTCGCCGCCCACGACGACGACGCCGCGTTCCTCGGCCACGGCCCCGTCGTAGCTCAGCCGGTACAGCTCGTCGCGCTCGGCGGTGGGGCCGACCTCGGCGACGACGACCTCCACCTCGAGGGGCTTCGACTCCGTGGTGAAGACCGCACCCATGGTCTGGGCGTAGGAGTTGGCGAGCCCGCGGGCGTTCACGTCCGCCCGGTCGTAGGCGTAGCCCCGCAGGTCGGCGTAGCGCACGCCCGCCACCCGAAGCGCCTCGAACTCGTTGTACTTCCCGACCGCCGCGAAAGCGATCCGATCGTAGATCTCGCCGACCTTGTGCAACGCGCGCGAGGGGTTCTCGGTCGCGAAGGCGATGCCGTCGTCGTAGGCGATGACGACGACGGAACGGCCACGTGCGATGCCCTTGCGGGCGTAGTCCGCCCGGTCCTTCATGACCTGCTCGGGCGAGACGTAGAACGGGAACGTCATCTCAGCCCTCCGACCTTGCGGCCGTGCGCTGCGCGACCAGCACCCTGACGACCTCGGCGAGCTCGGTGTCCGACACGGCGAGATAGCCCGACGCCGTCACCGTGGCCACGACCGGCCAGATCCGGCGGACCTGGTCCGGACCCGCCGTGGCGGCGTCGTCGTCAGCCGCGTCCATGAGGGCTTCGACTGCGACCGCGACCGCCTCTTGAGCACTCAGGTCGGGACGCCAGCGCTTCTTGAGGGACCCTCGTGCGAATACCGCGCCCGAGCCGACCGCGTGGTGCTCGCGCTCGGCATACCGGCCACCCGTGACGTCGTAGGAGAAGATCCGCCCCTCGCCGCGATCAAGGTCGTAGCCCGCGAAGAGCGGCACCACGGCCAGCCCCCGCATGGCGAGCGGGAGCTGGGCCCGTAGCATCGTCGAGAGTCGGTTCGCCTTGCCGTCGAGGCTGAGCAGGGCGCCCTCGATCTTCTCGTAGTGCTCCAGCTCGAGCTGGAAGAGCCGCACGAGCTCGACCGCCAAGCCCGCCGTGCCCGCGACGGCGACTGCGGAGAAGTCGTCGGCGGGGAAGACCTTCTGCATCTCGCGGTGGGCGATGTAGGTGCCCATCGTCGCCCGGCGATCGCCCGCCATCACCACGCCGCCCGGAAAGGTCAGGGCGAGCACGGTCGTGGCGTGCGGCGCCTCCGGGTCACGCCCGTGCCGGTCGCGGTCATGAGGCGCCGTCATCCCGGAGAATGCGGCGCCGGGCAGCAGGTCCGGTGCCTGATCGGCGAGGAAGTCGACGAAGGACGAGCGGCCGAGGGTCGTGAACGCCGCGGGCAGGGGCCCGCCGTCCTCGACCCTCACTGCCCGCCCTTCTGCACAAACCCGCGCACGAACCCCTCGGCGTTCGTCTCGAGCACCTCGTCGATCTCGTCGAGGAGCGCGTCGACCGCGTCGTCACGCTCCGTCGCCTGCGCGCGCGGCACCGGGGCGGCGGCCTCGGGCTCGCCGTCGCTCGGGACGTCGCGTCGCTGCTGCTGACCGGCCATGGCTCTTCCCCGTTCTCGAACGGACTGCGTCAGGACGATCCTAGGGCGACGACCACCACCCTCCCGGTCGCCGCCCGGCCCGACTCCGGCCGCGCGCATCGTTTCTCGGTCGACGACGCCCGGCCCGCCGGCCAATGACGCGTTCGACCGGGGGGGTTGGCCGGGGGGTGGGTCAGCGCGAGGACCTGAGGGCGCCGACCAGCGCCGCGGCGTCGGGGCTTCGGTCCAGAAGGGCGCCCACGTGCGCCCGGGTACCGCGGTGCGGCTCGAGCATCGGGACGCGTTGCAGCGTCCTCTCGGAAGGCAGGTCGAAGACGACGCTGTCCCAGTTGGCGGCCGCGACGTCGGCCCCGTACCGGCGCACGCTCTCGCCGCGGAAGTAGGCGCGCGTGTCCTGCGGCGGCTCGTGAACGGCCGCAGCCACGTCCTGCGGGCTGACGAGACGCTCGACGGCGCCCGACGCGGCGAGTCGCGCGAAGATGCCCCGCTCCGGACGGACGTCCGACCATTGCAGGTCCAGCGCAGCCAGCCGGGCGTTGTCCCAGCTCAGGTGGTCGCGCGAACGCATCGCCTCGAGCACCCGCAGCTTGGCGACCCACTCGACGTCGCGCGCGCAGGTCATCGGATCGGTCGCCAGCCGGTCCAGCACAGACGCCCAGCGGTCGAGCACGTCGCGGGTCTGATCGTCCGCGCCCCCGGTCTCCTCGACCGCCCGGGCCAGCACGTCGAGGTAGCACCGCTGGATGTCCAGCGCGGTCATCGAGCGACCGTCGGCCAGCGCGAGCCGGTGCCGCAGTCCCGGATCACGACTGACCGAGTGCACCTCGCTCACGGGGTCCACCAGCTCGAGCCCGTCCAGCTCCAACGGCACGGCGGCGCGCTCGACGAGCCAGAGCAGCAGCGACGTGGTGCCGAGCTTGAGGTAGGTGGAGACCTCGAGCAGGTTCGCATCGCCCGTGATGAGGTGCAGGCGCCGGTAGCGAGCCGGGTCGGCGTGCGGCTCGTCGCGGGTATTGATGATCGGCCGCCGCAGGGTGGTCTCCAGGCCGACCTCGGCCTCGACGTAGTCGGCACGCTGGGAGATCTGGAACCCGCCGCTCTCCCCCGCCGGGCCGATGCCGACCCGCCCGGCTCCGCAGATGATCGGCCTCGTGACCAGGAACGGCGTCAGGTACCGGATGACGTCGCCGAAGGGCACCGCGCGATCCATGAGGTAGTTCTCATGGGTGCCGTAGCTGGCACCCTTGCCGTCGACGTTGTTCTTGTACAGCGCGACGTCCGGCAGGTGGAGAGAGCTCGCGAGAGTCCGCGACGCGACCAGCATGATCTCCTCGCCGGCCCGGTCCCAACGCACCGCGTCGAGCGGCGAGGCGACCTCGGGGCTCGAGTACTCCGGGTGCGCGTGGTCGACGTAGAGCCGCGCACCGTTGGACAGGATGACGTTCGCCGGGCCGACGTCCTGACGGTCGGCGGGCCGGGCCCGCTGCGTGACGGCAGGCGGATCGTCGTCGAGCGCAGACAGTTCGTCGTTCGCGGCGGGGGCTGGCTGGGCCGCGTCCGTGAGCATGCTCGGGTGGGCCGACGCCCGGTCGAGCCGGAAGCCCCGGGCGTCGCACAGCGGGTCCTCGTCCTGGTAGTCCCAGCGGATGCGCGGCGAGTGATGGCTCACCTGGGCGTACGCGCCAACGACGTACGTCGAGAGTGCGACGGCGTTGCCACGGGGGTTCCCCGGCTCCAGGACGCCGTACTCGGTCTCGATCCCCATGATCCGGCGCACGCTCACCGCGCCAGCCTAGGGCGACGGGCCGACGCCGCCCTACTCCACCGTAGGTGGCCTGCGGGGGCCTAGAGGTAGTGCCCGGTCGGCGCGAGGTTCTCGATGGCCCGCGCTGTCTCGGTGCCCTTGCGGCCCTGGACGATCGTCCGGACGAAGACGATCCGTTCGCCCTTCTTGCCCGAGATCCGCGCCCAGTCGTCGGGGTTCGTCGTGTTGGGCAGGTCCTCGTTCTCCTTGAACTCCGCGTCGCAGGCCGCGATGAGGTGCTCGACGCGGATGCCGCGCTGGCCCGCGGCGAGCAGCTCTTTGATCGCCTGCTTCTTGGCGCGGTCCACGACGTTCTGGATCATCGCGCCCGAGCTGAAGTCCTTGAAGTAGAGGATCTCCTTGTCGCCGTTGGCGTAGGTGACCTCGAGGAAGCGGTTCTCCTCGGTCTCGGAGTACATCCGCTCGACGACGGCCTCGATCATCCCCATGACCGTCGCGGACCGGGTCCCGCCGTTCGCGGCGAGGTCGTCGGCGTGCAGAGGCAGATCCGGCGTCAGGTACTTCGCGAAGATCTCCCGGGCGGCTTCGGCATCGGGCCGCTCGATCTTGATCTTCACGTCGAGGCGGCCGGGCCGCAGGATCGCGGGGTCGATCATGTCCTCACGGTTCGAGGCGCCGATCACGATGACGTTCTCGAGCCGTTCGACCCCGTCGATCTCGGACAGCAGCTGCGGCACCACCGTCGTCTCGACGTCGCTCGAGACGCCACTGCCCCGCGTGCGGAACAGTGACTCCATCTCGTCGAAGAACACGACGACGGGGATCCCCTGCGACGCCTTCTCTCGCGCCCGGGCGAAGATCAGCCTGATGTGCCGCTCGGTCTCGCCGACGAACTTGTTGAGCAGCTCCGGGCCCTTGACGTTGAGGAAGTAGCTCCGGACCTCGGTGCCGGACCCGTCGGCCGACTCACCGCGCCGCTCGGCCGCAGTCGCCGCGAGAGACTTGGCGACGGCCTTGGCGATGAGGGTCTTGCCGCAGCCGGGCGGGCCGTACAGGAGCAGGCCCTTGGGGGGCTTGAGACCGTGCTCCCGGAACAGGTCCGGATGCAGGAACGGCAGCTCCACGGCGTCGCGGATCTGCTCGATCTGGGCGCCGAGACCACCGATGTCCGCGTAGTCGACGTCGGGGATCTCCTCGAGAACGAGCTCCTCGACCTCGGAACGCGGGATCCGCTCGAACGTGTAGCCGCTGCGGGTGTCTACCGTGAGCGCGTCCCCCACTCGGACGCCGGCGTCCTGCAAGGGCCCGGCCAGCCGGACCACGCGCTCCTCCTCGGCGCGACCGACCACCAGCACGCGCCGAGCATCGAGGACCTCCTTGACGGTGACGACCTCGCCAACCGGCTCGTAGCCTCCGACAGCGACGACGGTCATCGCATCGTTGAGGGTGACCTCCTGGCCCGGGCGGAGCTTGGTCACCTCGACCTCCGGCGCAGCGGTGAGGCGGAGCTTGCGCCCGGCGGAGATCACGTCGACGCTGCCGTCGGCGTTGGCGCAGTCGAACACGGCGTAGCTGCCCGGGGGCTTGGCGATCTCCTCGAGCTGAGCCCGCATCTCGACGAGCTGCGCCCGCGCGGCCGTGAGCGCCGACGTCAGGCGCTCGTTCTGCGACGCCAGCTTCGTGGCCTGGCGTTCGATTTCACGCAGCCGGCTCTCGGCGTCTCGCGGCTCGACCATCACGCAACCTCCGGACTCGTCGGACAGATCCCTTCCGGGGCGATCGGACTCCTAGCCAGGGTAGGTCAGGTAGTGGGCGCCGCGCTGTCAGGCTCGACCCCGGGACTCCCGTCGGCACTCTCGGGGACGCTTGCGGCCCGGGCACCGGTCGGCGGGGCCGGCACCTGGCCCCGGACCTCGCCGCGCGAGAGGTCCCGCCGCACGCGCCGGACCTTCTTCGACGAGACCGGCCGCTCGCCCAGGTCCTCGGGCGACCACTCCTCCTCGGCCGTCGGGTAGGCGCCCTTGGCCGGCCGACGACGGCGCTCCGGCGCCTCCGTCTCCGGCGCCATCCGCCGTGCGGTGACGAGGAACCCGGTGTGTCCGATCATGCGGTGCTCGGGTCGGACCGCGAGGCCTTCGAGGTGCCAGCCCCGAACCATCGACTCCCAGGCCGAGGGCTCGGCGAACCGGCCGTCGTCGCGCAGGTCCTCGGCGAGCCGCGACAGCTGGGTCGTGGTGGCGACGTAGCAGATGAGCACTCCGCCGGGCACGAGAGCGTCGGCGACGACGTCGATGTTCTCCCAGGGCGCGAGCATGTCGAGGACCACCCGGTCCACGCTGCCGGGCTCGACGGCGCCGGGCAGGACGTCCGCGAGGTCGCCGACCTCGAGCCGCCAGGCCGGGTGCGGGCCCCCGAAGAAGCTCTCCACGTTGCCCTCCGCGATGGCCGCGAAGTCCTCGCGCCGTTCGATCGAGAGCAGGTGACCGCCGTCGCCGACCGCGCGGAGCAGCGACATCGTGAGGGCCCCCGAGCCGACGCCGGCCTCGACGACCCGGGCGCCGGGGTAGATGTCGGCCATCGTGACGATCTGCCCGGCGTCCTTCGGGTAGACCACGGCGGCACCGCGCGGCATCGACATCACGTGGTCGGCCAGCAGGGGGCGGAGGGCGAGGTAGTCGATACCGGCGGGGGTGTGCACGACCGTCCCCTCAGGCCGGCCGATGAGCACCTCGTGCTTGAAGGATCCGCGGTGGGTGTGGAAGGCACCGGCCTCCCGGAGCGTGATCGTGTGGAGCCGACCCTTCGGGTCGGTCAGCTGGACGCGCTCCCCCTCGCGGAACGGCCCGCGGCGCAGGGCCGCGCCGGTAGGTGTGGGCAGACCCGGCGTCTCGGCCGGGCTGAGGTCCTCGGGGTTCGTCACGGGCGGGGAGTCTACGGGGGTGCGGTCGGCCCCGGTCGACCGCTACCGACCGCCGGCCGCAGCCAGCGCGCGGGCGACGGCGGCGACCTGCACCAGGCCGACCACCCGCGGCGGCTGGGACGCCGGGTCGACCAGGACCGCGAACGTGCCCGCGTGCTGGGCGATGCTCATCGCACGCACGGCCGGCAACCCGCGGCGCTCGGCGACGACGGACTCTCCGGCCACGGGGATGGCTACGGCCTGGACGCTCGTCGTGCGACGGACGTCGGCGGGCACCGATCCGGCTGCCTCGGGGTCGACGACGGCAACCGGTCGACCGTCGAGCGCCGTGAGTACGACGGCCACGCCGGGCGGCACGACGCCGTCGAGATCGCCCAGGGCGGCGGTCTGCGGGACGCCGACCGCGGGTTGCGCGAGCGCGAGCAGGTCGATGGCGCCGGCTCGGCGCGTTGCCGCGGCGCCGGCGATCGCCTGACTCGCCCCGAACCAGAGGAAGCCGCTGACGAGCAGGCCGGTGAGCGCCGAAGCGATGGTCGGCCGGCGACCCTGCAACAGGGGCAGGCCCAGCACGTAGGCCGCCACCGCGACCGCGAGCAGACGTCCGCCCCAGCCGGCCACGACCGTTCCGCGCCCGCGGTCTCCGGTCACCTTCCAGACGAGCGCCTCGAGAACCCGCCCGCCGTCCAGCGGGAGGCCGGGCAGGAGGTTGAACGCGGCGACGAAGCCGTTCGCGACGGCGGCCGCCCAGACCAGGAGACCGACGACCCCGCTCGTCGCGCTCGCGACGGACCACGCTGCCACGGCGAGCGCGGCGTTGGTGATCGGCCCCGCGATCGAGACGAGCGCCGAGACGCCCGGGCTGCGCAGCTCGCGGTCGAACTGGGTGTGCCCACCCCACAACGTGATGACGTACTCGGTCGGCGGCGCGCCGAGGCGGCGCCCGGTCAGGCCGTGGCCGATCTCGTGCACGAGAACCGAGACGGCCAGCAGCACGGGGAAGCCGAAAGCTGCCGCCACCGTCGCGACGGTGCCGAGTCCGGGCGCCGCGTCGCGCACGGGAGGCAGGAAGAGCCAGGTCAGGAAGGCCGCGACCAGCAACCACGACGGCGCGAGCACGACCGGCGCGCCGGCCACACGGCCGATGACCCAGCCCGAACGCGTGCGGCTGCCCCACCGGGCCTGGTCGTTCGTCGGCACGCCGCCAGCCTAGGCGACGCCCTTCACCCCGAACGCCGCCGGCGACGTGGCCGGGTGTGGACGATCCCGGCCGGTGTCAGTGCCCGCGCCTATCGTGCTCGCCATGGCAGCAACCACGGAAGCGGCGTCCGCGGCGACGGAGGTCGCCACCACCGACCCCGCGGCGGAGAGGGAAGACGGCGCCCCCGGTGCCCGGGCACCGCGCCGAGCCGCTCTGTCCCCGTCCCGGATCAACGACTTCAAACAATGCCCGCTGCTCTTCCGGTTCCGGTCGATCGACCGCCTTCCCGAGCCGCCGAGCAGCGCCGCGACGCGCGGGACGCTCGTCCACTCGGTGCTTGAGCGACTGTTCGACCTCCCGGCCCGGGAACGGACGGTCGCCGCCGCGCAGGGTCTGCTCGGGCCCGAGTGGGAGAACCTGCGCGAGCGCGAGCCGTCGGTCGATGAGCTCTTCGCCGACGGCGCCGAGCTCACCACGTGGCTGCGCAGCGCGGCCGCGCTGCTCGAGACGTACTTCACCGTCGAGGACCCGCGCCGTCTCGAGCCGGCCGAGCGCGAGCTGATGTGCGAGGTCGAGCTGGAGTCGGGGGTGCTGCTGCGCGGCATCGTCGATCGCCTCGACGTCGCGCGTGACGGCGCGCTCCGAGTGGTCGACTACAAGACCGGACGGTCCCCGTCGGAGCAGTTCGCCGCGTCCGCGTTGTTCCAGATGCGGTTCTACGCCCTGGTGATCTGGCGGCTGCGCGGGATCGTCCCCCGCCGTCTGCAGCTGGTCTACCTCGGCGACGGGCAAGTTCTCACGTACGACCCGGACGAGGCCTCGCTGCTGGCCACCGAGCGCACGATCGAGGCGATCTGGTCCGCGATCCGGCACGCCACCACGACCGCCTCGTTCCCACCCAAGCAGTCCCGGCTGTGCGGCTGGTGCGCCCACCAGACTCTCTGCCCGGCCTTCGGCGGCACTGCCCCACCATTCCCCCAGGACGGGGCGGCCAGGCTGCTGCAGGCGGGCGCCCCGTCGGCCGGTTAGAGCAGGTCGATGACCTCGCCCGCTCTGACCCGGCGCAGGTCGTCGATCGTGATCTGATCGAGCTGCGCCAACCGGCTGCGGCCCGGCGCCGGCGGGACAGCCGTGAAGAGCTGCACCCCGATCACCCGGCATCCCGCTGCCTCGGCGGCAGCGATGCCTGTGGTGGAGTCCTCGATGGCCACGCAGAGCGTCGGATCGACCCCGAGCCGGGCTGCCGCGGTCAGGTAGGCCTCGGGGTCCGGCTTCCCGTGCGTGACGGCGTCGCCTGTGACGACCTCCTGAAAGGTGCCGGGCGGCGCGGCGTCGACCACGGCCTCCGCCAGCGGGGCGTAGGCCATCGTCACGAGGGCGCAGGGCACGCCGGCCGAGACGAGCGCGGCCAGCATCTCGCGAGCACCCGGCCGCCAGGGCACCCCGTGCTCGACGACCTGGGCGACGACCTGAGCCACCAGATCGTCCACGATCTGCTCGTCGGTCCCGCCGACGCCCGCCCGCGCACGCAGCTGCTGCGCCGTGAAGGTCAGCGGCTTCCCGATCAACGTCAGCCCGTCCTCCTGGGTCCACACGCTCCCGGCACGCTCTGCGAGCACCGTCTCGGCCCCGATCCAGTACGGCTCGGTGTTGACGAGCGTGCCGTCCATGTCCCAGAGGACCGCCTGCGGAAGGGCACCGGCGTCGTCGGCCGGGCTCGCGCCCGCGATGCGCGGCTCGGTGGTGCGCGACGTCGGGCGACGCGGTCGAGAGGTCACGAACCGTGAGTCTAGGGACCTCGGGCCGCCGGCGACGGGGGTGCCGAGGTACCCGGAGCTGCGACCCGTGGCGTCCGGAACAGCCCCCACGCGGCTCGCGCGGTTAGGGTGCTGGCATGACGAGCCCCGACACCGCGCGCGGCCCGGACGAGGCAGACCTCCCGCCGGCGCTGATGCTGGCGTCCTTCGAGGGCTGGAACGATGCCGGCAACGCCGCCAGCCAGGCGCTCGAGATCCTGGCCGACGAGTGGGACGCGGAGATCGTCCACGAGTTCGATCCCGAGGACTACCACGACTTCCAGGTGGCCCGGCCTCAGATCGCCACCGACGACGACGGCAACCGCATCCTGACCTGGCCCAGTACGACGGTCTCGGTGATCACGACGCCGGTGTCGGGTCGCACCGTCGTGCTCGTGCGCGGCAGCGAGCCGTCGATGCGCTGGCGCTCCTACTGCGCCGAGCTCCTCGACCAGGCCAAGCGCCTCGACGTCGGCACCGTCGTGTGCGTCGGCGCCCTGCTCGCGGACGTCCCGCACTCCCGCCCGATCCCGGTGCAGGTGACGTCCGAGGACCCGCGCGTCCGAGCCCTGCTCGCCGTCGAGGGCAGCGACTACGAGGGCCCGGTCGGGATCGTCGGCGTCCTGGCGCACACCGCGCACCTCGCGGGCCTGCACTCGATGTCGGTATGGGCCGCCGTGCCGCACTACGTCGCCCAGCCCCCCTCCCCCAAGGCCACGCTCGCGCTCCTGACTGCGCTCGAGGAGGTCCTCGGCGAGCCGGTGCCCGTCGGCGACTTGGCCGAGGACGCCCGGGCGTGGCAGCACGGCGTGGACGAGCTGGCCCTCGAGGACCCCGAGGTAGCCGACTACGTCCGACAGCTGGAGCAGGCCAAGGACACCGCCGAGCTTCCCGAGGCGAGCGGCGAGGCCATCGCGCGGGAGTTCGAGCGCTACCTGCGCCGCCGGGAGAAGGGCCCGGGAGGTCCGGGCACGACCGGCTAGGTCAGAGTCGGACGCCCAGCAGCGCGTCGACCGCGCGGGCCGCGATACCCGGCGCGCCCTCGATCATGTCCCGGTCGTCGAGGCCGCCCGGCTGCCCGTAGGACAGCGCAACGTCGGCCCACGCGTCGACCACCCCGAGCGCGCGCGGGGCGTCGAGATCGTCGGTCAACGCCGCGCGAAGCTGCCTGACCATCTCGTCCGTGGCCGGCCCGCCGTTGCCGCTGACCGCGGCGGTCCAGCGCGCCTGCCGTTCGGCCGCGACCTCGAGCTCGGCCGGGTCGTACTCCCAGCTCTCGCGGTAGTGGTGGGCCAGGACCATGAGTCTGATCGCCGCCGGGGCCACGCCCTTGTCGAGAAGGTCGGCCACGAGGACGGGCGCACCGCCGCCGGCGCCCATCGGGGCGCCGTCGACCGTGACGAGGGACGACTGGACCTGGCGCTGGACCGGGCGTTCGTTGCCGGTGAGGACGCGCAGGTGCGAGACGGTGGTCTCGTGGTGCGGGACGAGGAGGTCACCCCCGCCACCGAGCACGTCGCAGGTCCCGCCGAGCAGCTCTTGCACCACCGCGGCGCACACGATGTGCCGACCCGGCCGACCGGTCCCCACGGAGCCGCCGTCCCACGAAGGCTCACCGGGACGCTCGCGGCGCCACAGGACGGGGTCGAGCGGGCCGCGCTTGCCCGGACGACCGGGGTCGCCACCATGGTCGCGGAACGCCCGGGCCAGCTCATCGGCGGGCAGGCCGGACAGCGACCCGAAGCGGGCATCGACTGCGAGATCGGCGTAGACGTCGCCCAGGTCCGGTCGGTCGCCCCCGGCACCGGGCGGCACGGGAAGCCGGTACGCGGCGCCGTCCGCGAGCATCTGCTCGATGGCGGACACGGCGGCAGGCACCGCGTCGGCCACGCTCAGGTAGTGGGTCGGCGGGATGACGCCGAGCGCCGTCATGTCCAGGGCGAACGTCGCGAGCTCTTCCCTGGCGATCTCGTCGGAATCCGCACCCGGGCGCGCCGCGGCCGCACGAACGGCCTCGTCGACGTCGGCCACGTGCTGGACCGAGGTGACCGAGAGCCCGGCGTCGCGCCAGGCCCGTACGACGAGGTCGAACGTCACATAGGTCGCGACGTGACCGAGGTGCGTGCCGCCCGACGGCGTGATGCCGCAGACGGCGATCGTGCCGGCCGCGGGCCCTCCAGTTGACATCGCCTGCTCGATGCCCGGCGCGTAGAGACGCAGCGCCCGGCCTTGACCAGGGATCGCCGGGATGTGCGGGGCGGGCCAGGTGAGCACCTTCGCAGCGTAGCCGGGGCCCTCCCGTCGCACGACCGGCAGCGGCGCGAGCTCAGGGGCCGGCTGCGACCGTAGCCGGGTCGACGGCGTCCACGACGCCCGTCAGCAGGAGCACGACGATCACCAGTGCGAAGCCGAGCCGGTAGGCCACGAACGGCCAGAAGGTGTGGTGGCTGATGATCCGCAGGAACCACACGATGACGACGTACGCGACCCCGAAGGCGACCACGGTCGCGATGGCCGTGGCGAGCCCGCCGGCCGACCCGCCCGAGCCGCCGCTCTTGGCCAGCTGGTAGAAGCCCGAGCCGAGAACGGCCGGGATCGCGAGGAGGAACGAGTACCGGGCAGCGGCCTCACGCGTGTAGCCCATCAGGAGGCCCGCGGTGATCGTGCCGCCCGAGCGCGAGACCCCGGGGATCAGGGCGAGCGACTGGGCGAGGCCGAAGATGATCGCGTGCCGCTTGCCGAGGTCCGTCAGCGTGAGGCGCTGCTTGCTCACGTGATCCGCGAAGCCCAGGAGGAGACCGAAGACGGAAAGCATCGTCGCGGTGAGCCAGAGGTCGCGGGCGAAACCCTCGATCCAGCCCTGGAAGGCCAGGCCGAGAACCACGATCGGCACCGAACCGAGGATGACGTACCAGCCCATGCGCGCGTCGTGGTCGGCGCGCGGCACCCGGCCGACCAGCGAACCGAACCACGCCCGCAGGATCCGCGCGATGTCGTGGCGGAAGTAGAGGATGACCGCGGCCTCGGTACCGATCTGCGTGATCGCGGTGAAGGCCGCCCCCGGGTCACCCGTGCCGGGCAGGAGCTCGCCGACAACGCGCAGGTGGGCGCTCGACGAGATCGGCAGGAACTCCGTGAGTCCCTGAACCAGACCGAGCACCACGGCTTCCCACCACGTCATGGCCCGAGAGCGTACCTGTGCGCGAGCGCCCTCTTGGATAGCCTCCGCACATGGAGCAACGGAGGGTGGGTGCGAGCGGCCTCAAGGTGTCTGCGCTCGGCCTCGGCACGATGACGTGGGGCCGGGACACGGACGAGCACGAGGCGACCGAACAGCTACGCGCCTTCCTCGACGCCGGGGGCAACTTGCTGGATACGGCGGCGAGCTATGCGGACGGCGCGTCCGAGGAGCTCATCGGCGCACTCATCGGCACGGTCGTCGCCCGGGAGGACGTCGTGCTGTGCACCAAGGCCGGGGCGCGCAGGACACCTGGCGGAGGCTGGGTCGACGCCTCGCGTGGCGGGCTGCTCGACACGCTCGATGCGTCACTCGACAGGCTCGGGACCGACCACGTGGACCTCTGGCTGGTCCAGGCACCGGACCCGGGCACGCCGTTGACCGAGACGATCTCGGCCCTGCGCCTGGCGGTGGCCTCCGGGCGCACCAGGTACGTCGGCCTGTCGAACCACCCGGCCTGGACCGTGGCGCGCGCCGCGACGCTGCTGGAGTCCGACGGCACCGGCCTGACCGCGGTCGAGATGGAGTACTCGCTCCTGGAGCGCGGCGTCGAGCGCGAGCTCGTGCCGGCCTGCCGGGCCCTCGGCGTCGGCATGCTCGCATGGTCGCCACTCGGCCGGGGCGTCCTCACCGCCAAGTACCGCCGATCCGTCCCCGCAGACTCCCGGGCCGCCTCGCCTCACCTGCGGGGCTTCGTCGAGCCCTATCTCACGGAAGCGGCGCACGGCGTCGTCGAGGCGGTCGCGACCGCAGCCGACGGGCTGGGGCGCACACCGCTCGAGGTGGCCCTTGCCTGGGTGCGGGACGCACCGGGGGTCGCCAGCGCGATCGTCGGTGCGCGAACCCCTGCCCAGCTCAGAGGCTCACTGACGGCGACAGAGCTGCGGTTGCCGCAGGCGATCCGCGGCGCGCTGGACGACGTCACCGAGCTGGAGCTCGGCTACCCGGAGCGCCGGTGAGGGAGCAGGGACGGCGCTGGTGCACGCGCCGTCGACCTACCGGCCCTCAGTCGTCCTCGTCGTCGATCTCCTCGAGATCGTCGTCCTCGTCGTCGTCGAGGTCGTCGTCCTCGTCGATCTCCTCGAGGTCGTCGTCCTCGTCCTCGTCCTCGGCGCTCAGGTCCTCGTCGAACTCCTCTTCGTCGTCGTCCTCGTCCTCGTCCGAGTCGTCGTACACGACGAACGGGGTGTCGACGGAGTAGCGGTCGTACAGCGCCTCGTCGTACGTCTCGAAGGCGTCGATCAGGGTGCCGACCGCGGCGATCACGGCGGGAGAATCATCAGTGCGCTCACGGATGACGGCGTCGAGGTGCGCCTCGAGTGCAGCGACGAACCGGTCGAACGCCGCGCGCGGGTCTGGGGCCATGGCACGACGGTAGCGGTCCGCGCGGCACAATGGCAGTCGCAGGAGAGCCGGAGCACCGGGGAGGCAAGACCGTGCAATACCACTACGCGCCGGATGCCGACAAGGTGCCTACGAAGCGCCCTCCAGTACTCGAGTACGAGACCCAGGTCATGACCATTCCGGCGACCTGGAGCCGCAACGATGTACGCAAGATGCTCGCCGAGCATGCCGAGTACGGGCGGTGGGAACTGGCCCGAACCCGCGTCTACCTGGGCGGATATCGGCGAGTATGGCTCCGGCGCCGCGTGATCCGCGTCAGTCGCACCCTCTGAGGACTCCTGGCCCCCGCACGCCCGGACAGCCGGCGGGGTCCACCTTCTCGCCGCTCGCACTCGGTCGTCGCAACACCGTCGTGCCACTGGGGCGCAGCGCGATGTGAGATCTGGCACACCCACCGACCCGACGCCTCAACAGGTGCGGACGAACCGCGCGAGCGTGCGCACCCCGAACTTCAGGGCATCGACGGGGACGCGCTCGTCGACGCCGTGGAACATGCCGGCGAAGTCGAGCCCCGGCGGCAGCCGGAGCGGGGCGAATCCGTAGCCGGTGATGCCGAGCCGGGCGAGCGACTTGTTGTCGGTACCACCGGAGAGCATGTACGGCAGGACCACGGCCTCGGGGTCCTCCACGCCGATCGCGGCGACCATCGCATCGACGAGGGCTCCCGAGAGCGGAGCCTGGAGCGCGATGTCCCGGTGGACGTCCTCGAAGCGGATCCCCGGACCGGCGAGCTCGGCCAGTGTCCGCATCGCCATCTCCTCTTCTCCGGGAAGGAAGCGGACGTCGATGGTGGCCTCAGCGCGGCCCGGCACCACGTTCGCCTTGTAGCCGGCGGCGAGCTGGGTGGGGTTGGCGCTGGTACACACGGTCGTGCCGACGAACTTGCCGGCGTGCCCGAGGGCGTCGAGCAGGGCCGGGACGGTGCCGGGGTCGTCGGGATCGAACGGAAGCCCGGCCAGGTCTGCCACGCCGGCGAGGAGGCCTCGCACAGCAGGCGTCAGGTCCATCGGCCAGCTGTGGTTCCCGATCCGGGCGACGGCTCCGGCGAGCGCGGTCACGGCGTTGGCCTCGTTCACCTGCGACCCGTGGCCGGCGCGACCGGTGGCGACGAGCCGGAGCCAGGCGAGCCCCTTCTCCGCAGTCTGGAGCAGGTAGGCCCGGCGCCCTGCGACCTCGACGCTGAAGCCGCCGACCTCGCTCACCGCCTCCGTGGCACCCTCGAAGAGCTCAGGCCGGTTGGCGACGACCCAGCGGGCCCCGTAGTCGCCCCCGGCCTCCTCGTCCGCGAAGAACGCGACAACCAGGTCACGCGGCGGGCGCCAGCCCGTGCGGGCCATGTCCCGCACGACGGCCAGGATCATCGCGTCCATGTCTTTCATGTCCACGGCCCCGCGGCCCCAGAGCATGCCGTCGATCTCTTCGCCGCCGAACGGGTCGACGCGCCAGTCCGCGGCGCGAGCGGGGACGACGTCGGTGTGGCCGTGCAGGACGAGGGCCGGTCGGGTGGGGTCGGTCCCCGGGATGCGGAGCACGACGGTGGCTCGCCTCGGGGCGGACTCCGTGAGCTCGGGATCCCAGCCGACCTCGGTCAGGGCGGCCATCACGTACTCGGCGGCGGCGCGCTCCCCCGGGCCCGACCCGTCGCCGTAGTTCGAGCTGTCGATCCGCAGGAGGTCACGGCACAGCGTGACGACGTCGTCCTGCGGGTCCACGGACGGCTGCACGCTCGATGGAACCTCGGGACCGCTCACCGGACGACACTAACGACCGCGCCGGGCGGCTGCCCAGGGTTGATGCTCCGAGGGGACCTCGATCACCCCAGCCCGCGCCGCCGCAGGAGCGGTTCGATGACCGGGTCTCGTCCCCGCAGGGTCCGGAAGGCCTCCAGCGGGTCGCCGGAGTAGCCGCGCGAGAGGAGCACCGCCCGGAAGCGGTCGCCCGCGGCGGCCTCGAGACCGCCGTTCTCGAGGAACCAGTCGACCGTGTCCGCGTCGAGGACCTCACTCCAGATGTAGGCGTAGTAGCCGGCGTCGTACCCACCGCCGAAGGTGTGGTTGAAGTACGTCGACCGGTAGCGCGGGGGGACGAGGGGGTCAGCGAGTCCCGCCCGCTCGAGCGCGGTCGCCTCGAAGCGCTCGACGTCGTCGGCCGTCGTCGGCAGGTCCTCCGAGGCGACCTGGTGCCACGCCTGGTCCAGGACCGTCGCCGCGAGGTACTCCGTGGTCCGGAAGCCCTCGCCTTCCTGCTGCGACGTCCGCAGCCGCTCGGCGACGTCGGGCGCCAGGGGCTCGCCGGTCGAGTGATGGCGGGCGTAGCTCGCCAGGACCTCGGCGTCGGTGGCCCACATCTCGTTGACCTGCGACGGGTACTCGACGAAGTCGCGCGGCACGCCGGTACCTGAGAGCGAGGGGAAGTGCACGGCCGAGAACAGGCCGTGGAGCGCGTGACCGAACTCGTGGAAGAGGGTGACGACCTCGTCCCAGGCGAGCAGCGTCGGCTGCCCGGCCGGCGGTCGGTCGACGTTGAGGGTGTTCGTGACCACGGGCCGCTCCTCGAGCAGCCCGGACTGGTACACCAGGGAGGTCATCCAGGCCCCGCCCCGCTTGCCCGGCCGGGCGTAGAGGTCGAGGAGGAAGAGCCCCAGCCCTCGGCCGTCGGATTGCGCGACCTCGAAGACCCGCACGTCGTCGGCGTAGCCGACCAGGTCCGTCCGCTCGTTGAACGTCACGCCGTACAGGCGCCCGGCGGCGAAGAAGACACCGTCGCGCAGCACCCGTTCGGCGTCGAGGTAGGGCCGCAGCACGGCGTCGTCGAACTCGTACCGCCGACGGCGGATCCGCTCGGCGTAGTGAGCCCAGTCCCACGGCTCGAGGGTCGCGCCGGGCAGGTCGGCCTCGAGGGCCTCGGCCAGCTCGGCAGCCTCCGCCTGGGCATTTCGCACCGCGGGCGGGGCAAGTCGCTCGAGCATCGCGTTGACCGCCTCGGTCGTTCGTGCCGTGCCGTCCTCGGCCACGTAGGCGGCGTGGTGGGGGTAGCCGAGGAGGAGCGCCCGTTCCGCGCGGAGCCGCGCGAGCTCGAGCAGGGTCTCCCGGGTATCGGTGCCGGGGTCGACGCCGGAGCCCCTGCTGACCGAGGCCCGGAAGACCCGTTCGCGCAGGTCCCGGTTGCGCAGGCTCTCCAGGACCGGCTGCGGGGTGGGCAGCTTGAGGGTGATCAGGTGGCCGCGCAGGCCTCGGTCGCGCGCGTTGCGCTCGAGCGAGGCGATCGCCTCCGGGGCCAGGCCGTCGAGGTCGGCGGCGTCGTCCACGACGACGGCGCCCGCCTCCATCCCCTTGACGACCGCCTGCTTGAAGGCGGTCTGGAGGCGGGTGATCCGGCCGTTGAGGTCTCGGAGTCGCCCCTGCTGCGCCTCGGGAAGGCGGGCGCCGGCCCGGACGAAGTCCTTGAGGTAGGTGTGCAGGAGCCACGTGGTCTCGGGGCCGAGCCCGACCACGCCGCTCTGGCGAGCGGCGTCGAGCGCCTCGATGCGGGCGAAGAGGGCCGCGTCGAGCACGAAGGCGTCGCGGTGGGCCGCGAGTGCCGGCGAGACCTCCGCCTCGAGCCCGGAGAGCGCATCGTCTCCGCGGGCGCTGACGAGGGCGAAGAAGACTGCGAGGGCCCGGCCGAGCAACCTGCCAGATTCCTCGAGCGGCACCAGGGTGTTCTCGGCTGTCGGCGGCTCGGAATCGGCGGCTACCGCGCTCCACTGGGCGCGCTGCTCCGCCAGGCCCGCGGCGATC
>JAHECE010000010.1 GCA_024641895.1 Actinomycetales bacterium | reverse complement strand
ATGATCGCCGCCTCCGGCACCTCGTACCTCATCAACGACGCGTGGGCCCGGGCCCGCTACGCCAAGGCAAGCCGGATGAACTTCGAGACGCCTTTGAGCTCGCTGGTCTGGCTCACCTCCGCGGTGTCCATCGCGGCCACCTTCGCCACGACCTACGTCGTCCTCGGGGACGCCCTCGGCGAGGGCCTCTGGTGGAAGCTCTCCGTGATCGTCTCGCTCGGCACGCTCGCCGGCGCACTCATCCCCGAGCTGGTCAAGGCGTTCACCTCGACGCACAGCCGGCACGTCCAGGAGGTCGTCAAGAGCTCTCGCCAGGGCGGCGCGTCGCTGAACATCCTGTCCGGCCTGGTCGCGGGGAACTTCTCGGCCTATTGGCTCGGCATCGCGATCGTCGGCCTCATGGGTGGCGCGTTCCTGATGAGCGGGCTCGGCCTGGACGCGATCATGCTCGCCCCCGCAGTGTTCGCCTTCGGGCTGGTCGCCTTCGGGTTCCTGGGCATGGGCCCGGTGACGATCGCCGTCGACTCCTACGGCCCGGTCACCGACAACGCCCAGAGCGTCTACGAGCTCTCCACGATCGAAGAGCTCCCCGGCATCGACGCCGAGATCTCGCGTGACTTCGGCTTCGAGCCGCAGTGGGCCACGGCCAAGCAGATGCTCGAGGAGAACGACGGCGCCGGCAACACGTTCAAAGCCACCGCCAAGCCCGTGCTCATCGGCACGGCGGTCGTGGGCGCGACGACGCTGATCTTCTCCATCATCATCAGCCTCACCGAGGGTCTGACGACCGGCATCGAGAACCTGTCGATGCTCCACCCGCCGTTCCTGCTCGGCCTGGTCATCGGCGGCGCCGTCATCTTCTGGTTCACCGGAGCGTCGATCCAGGCAGTGACCACCGGCGCCTACCGGGCGGTCGGCTTCATCAAGGGCACGATCAAGCTCGACGGGGTCACCAAGGCCAGCACCGCCGACTCCACCCGGGTCGTCGAGATCTGCACCCAGTACGCCCAGCGAGGCATGCTGAACATGTTCCTCGGCGTGTTCTTCGCCACCCTGGCGTTCGCCTTCGTGGAGCCGTACTTCTTCATCGGCTACCTGATCTCCATCGCCGTCTTCGGCCTCTACCAGGCGATCTTCATGGCGAACGGTGGCGGCGCCTGGGACAACGCGAAGAAGATCGTGGAGGTCGACCTGCACGCGAAGGGCACGGCGCTGCACGACGCGACGATCGTCGGCGACACGGTCGGCGACCCGTACAAGGACACCTCCTCGGTCGCGCTCAACCCGGTCATCAAGTTCACGACCCTGTTCGGGCTGCTCGCCGTCGAGCTCGCGGTCAGCCTCACCGGCCAGGGGCGCCAGACCCTGGTCCTGGCCCTGGCGGCCGCGTTCTTCCTCATCTCGGCGTACTTCGTGTACCGGTCGTTCTACGGGATGCGGATCGACACCTCCATCGACGAGAGCGGAGAGGGCGAGGAGGAACCCGCCGGCCTCAGCGCACCCGACGACGCGGGGGCCGGTCACGGCACCGCCGGCCGGACCTCAGGCACCACGGGGCGCGGGTCGGGCGGGACCCAGACTCCACCGTCCGCGGGACGGCCACGGCCCGGTGACGGACGGCTCCTCGTGGATCAAAAGGGCGGCTCGTGACCATGAGGATCGCGATCAAGTACGGAGACGTCCTGATCGACTCCGACGGTCACGTCGCCGGTCACGACGCCGGGGCCACGCTCGTGCGTCGCCTGTTGCGGGTGTTCCCCGGGGCAGAGGTCGTCGGTCCGGGGCCGCTGCACTGTGACGGCTTCGACCTGATGCCGCTCGATCTGCTCGACGCCGCCGACACCGTGGTCATCAACATGGACGTCGTCGACTCCACGGCGGTCTGGCGCACGCTGCACGCTCAGTGCGACGAACCCCGGCTGATGAACTTCGTCTGGTGGAACACCTCGCAGTTCACCCACCAGGTCCAGCGCGCCTCGCTCGCACTCTCCTGCGCGCTGTTCCCCACCTTCGCCAACTCCGAACGCACGGCGAACGAGGTCCGCGAGATCGTGTCGGTGTGGACCACCTCACCGATCGCCGAGCGCGCCCGGATCGCCTGGGTGAACCTGGGCATCCGGATGGAGCACGTCCAGCCACGGCACGAACCTCCCGTGCCCGTGGTGCTCTACCCGGCGATCTACCTGTCGGAGCGCAAGCAGCCGCACCTGTTCCTCGACGTGGTCGAGCGACTGGCCAAGCGCACGCCGATCATGGTCGAGGCGCGGTTGCACGAGTCCCATCTCATCAGCGAGCAGGCGATGCGCCTCTCCCGGCGCGACTGGGCATGGGTCGGGCCGCTGACCGCCAACCGGGAGGACTACTGGCACGAGCTTGCGCGCACGACGGCGTTCCTGGCGACCGCGACCGAGGAGTCCTACGGCCTGGAGTACATCGAGGCCCTCGTCGCGGGAGCCGTCGGAGTGTTCCCCGACCGCCCGTGGGCGCGAGCGATCCTGCCCACTCGCTACCCGTACTTCTACCGGACCCCCGCCGAAGCCGAAGAGCTGCTCTACCGGGCGGTCACCGACACCGCGGCGTGCCGCCGCGAGCTCGACGTGGCCGCGGGGGGCAGCTTCGCCGACTGGCTGCGCGGCCGCCACGACGACGACCTGTTCGAGAAGGCCATCGCGGACCGTGTCCGGGAGTGGTTCGGCTCCTGAGGCGCCACGCCGTGCGGACCGGGCCTCCCCCGGCCTGGTCCGCACGCGGCCTGGTCCGCACGCGGCGGGCCGTCACGTGAGCCCGGCACGACGTTCAGCGGCATCGAGCTCGGCAGCCCAGACCCCCTTCGTGGCCCGCCAGCCCTCGTCCGCCGCGCCGAGTCGCCAGTACCCGGAGATCGAGAGGTCTCCGCGCGGCATCAAGCGCTCGATCCGCAGATGCCGGCGCAGCTCGGCGACGAAGCCGGCCTCACCGTGCACGAACGCCACCGTCCGCCCGGGCGACCGGTCGAGCGCCCGAGTCGCCTCGACCAGGGCCGTCCCGACCGCGCCGTTCCCACGGTGCAGCCAGGTCACGTCGACGCAGGCGCCGGCCGCGGGAGCGAGGGGAAGCTCGTCCGCCGATCCCGGCACCTCGACCAGGACCCGAGCGCGAGCACCGGTAGGCAACCGCTCGAGGGCGACAGCGATCGCGGGCAACGCGCTCTCGTCCCCGACGAGCAGGTGCTCGTCCGCGAGCGGCTCGGGCGACCAGGCCCCGCCGGGGCCGACGACCCAGGCAGGGTCCCCGGGGCGAGCGCGCCGAGCCCACGGGCCACCGAGGCCGACATCGCCGTGGACGACGACGTCGAGGGTCAGCTCGCGAGCGACGTCGTCCCAGGCGCGCACCGTGTACGCCCGCAGGCGCGGTGAGCCGTCGGGCGGGCAGAGGGCGCGGACCTCGGCCAGGTCGAGCCGGCCCGCGTCGTCGAGCGGCAACCGTGCGGGCGTGCGCCGGTCGAGGAAGGCGAGCTTGACGTAGGAGTCGGCGAACCGCGAGGGGACGAAGGACGCGAGCCCCTCCCCGCCCAGGACGACCCGGACGAAGGACGGGCTCAGGGCCTCGGCGCGCACGACGTGGGCGGCCATCGCCACCCTGCGCCGGGGCGCGGGCGTCGTCGGCGGCTCGGTCACGAGGCCTCCCACGTCCAGCGGGTGGCGCGGGTGCTGAACTCGGCGGGCCGCTCGATGATCCCGAACGCCCGTTCCGGCGTCACGACGAAGATCCGGGCCGCACGGATGAACGCTGCGAGCGCTGCGCGGGCGGCGTCGTCCTCCTCGTACTTCGCCACGAAGGCCGCCACCATGGCGTCGCCCTCGTCGTCCGTGGCCGTCGCCGCCCGCCCCTCGAGCGAGACCGTCTCGACGGTGTCGTCGGCGGCGACCACGACGTGGGCGTTCTCGGCCAGGTTGCGCGCCTTGCGACTTCCTGGCGCGCAGGAGAAGGCGAAGCGGTCGAGGTCCGCGAGCCACACCCCCCACACCGGCATGGCGTGCGGGCGCCCCCGCCGGGAGACGGTCACCAACCAGTAGTTGCGAGACCGGATCAACCGGGCCTCGGCCCACGACCACGGGAGCACGCCGTCGTCGTCGTCGGGCACGCCGTAGCCGGGCATGAAGGGACGCTCCGCGCGGGGCACGGGCGCCACCGTACGCCGCACGGGCCACCCCGGGCACCCGGTGGCGTGCGCGAGCCGGGTCGCGATGGTCGATCGGACGACGGCCCCAACGACCTGCTGGTACGCGCTGTCCGGGCATTTGCCCCGAACCACATACGAAGGAAATTTCTTGCACGGCTCCGGCGCTAGGGTGTCCACCGTGACAGACATGCCTGCGGTCAACCCCGCACCTGAGCGCACCGTCCAAGCCTTCACCCGTGACTTCCTCAGAGAGGTGAACTTCGGCCAGGGCGTCGAGCTGTCGGTGGCATCCGTCAACGACAAGTACATCGCCCTGGCGAAGACCGTCCGCAAGCACCTCATGGCCCGCTGGCTGGTCACCATGCGGGGGCAGCGCGAGGCGCAGGCGAAGTCGGTCGCCTACCTCTCGATGGAGTACCTCCTCGGCAAGCAGCTCGAGAACGCCCTGCTGGCCTCGGATCTCGAGGAGATCGCGTCGGAGGCGCTCGGCAACCTCGGCATCGAGCTGAACGACCTCATGGAGGCCGAGGCTGAGCCCGGCCTGGGCAACGGGGGCCTCGGGCGGCTCGCGGCCTGCTTCATCGACTCCCTCGCCACGATGAGCGTGCCCTCGGTCGGCTACGGCATCCGCTACGAGTACGGCATCTTCCGCCAGACCTTCGTCGACGGCTGGCAGGTCGAGCAGCCGGACTCCTGGCTCGAGATGGGCTCGCCGTGGGAGTTCCCGCACCCGGAGGCGGCCGTGACGGTCAGCTTCGGCGGGCACACGACGTCGCAGGTCGACGCGGACGGCGTCGTGCGCAAGACCTGGGTGCCGGGCTGGGAGGTCGTGGGGATCCCCTACAACTACATGGTCCCCGGGTACCGCAACGGCCGCGTGAACACCCTGCGCCTGTGGAGCGCCCGCGCCGTGCGCGCCTTCAACCTCGACACGTTCAACGCCGGCCAGTACGCCGAAGCCGTCCGTTCGCAGACCTTCGCCGAGAACATCTCGAAGGTGCTGTACCCGGAGGACTCCACGCCACAGGGCAAGGAGCTCCGTCTCCAGCAGCAGTACTTCTTCGTGGCCTGCTCCCTGCGCAACTTCGTGGACCAGGTCCTGCCGGACGGCTTCGACCTGCACAAGCTCCCGGACCGCGTGATCTTCCAGCTCAACGACACCCACCCGGTCATCGCGGTGCCGGAGCTCATGCGCATCCTCGTGGACGAGCGCAAGATGGACTGGGACGAGGCGTGGGCCATCACCACACGCTGTTTCGCCTACACGTGCCACACGCTGCTGCCCGAGGCGCTCGAGGTGTGGCCGGTCGAGCTGCTCGGCCGCCTGCTGCCGCGGCACCTCGAGATCATCTACCGGATCAACGACGCCTTCCTGGACGAGCTTCGTGAGACGTACCCGGACGACCACCTGCGGGTCCGTCGGATGTCGATCATCCAGGAGTACCCCGAGCGCGCCGTGCGGATGGCGCACCTCGCCACCGTCGCAGGCTCGAAGGTCAACGGCGTCGCGGCGCTGCACAGCCAGCTGCTGGCGGACAAGGTGCTCCACGACTTCTCCGAGTACATGCCGGAGAAGTTCACGAACGTCACCAACGGCGTCACGCCCCGCCGGTTCGTGCGCCTGGCAAACCCGCTCCTGTCGGGGCTGATCACCGAGGCGCTCGGAGACGAGGGCTGGGTCACCGACCTCGATCGCCTGAGCGAGCTCGAGCCCCTGGCCGACGACGCCGAGTTCCGGCGCCGGTTCCGCGAGGTGAAGTCCGCGAACAAGGAGCGGCTCGCCAAGCTGCTCGTGGTCCGCGACGGGATCGAGCTCCCGGCGGACGCGATGCTCGACGTGATGGTCAAGCGGCTGCACGAGTACAAGCGCCAGACGTTGAAGCTGCTGCACGTCGTCACGGTCTACGACCAGGTCAAGTCGGGCGCCCTGGACATCGCCGACGTCACCCCGCGCGTCGTCGCCTTCGGCGCCAAGGCCGCACCGGGCTACCGGATGGCCAAGCAGATCATCGGCCTGATCAACGCCGTCGGTCGCGTGGTCAACAACGACCCGGCCATGCAGGGCCGGCTCACGGTCGCGTTCCCGGCCAACTACAACGTCTCCCTCGCCGAGACGCTCATCCCGGCCGCCGACCTGTCGGAGCAGATCTCGCTCGCGGGCAAGGAGGCGTCCGGCACCGGCAACATGAAGTTCGCCCTCAACGGAGCGCTGACCATCGGCACCGACGACGGCGCCAACGTCGAGATCCGGCAGCTCGTCGGCGACGGCAACTTCTTCCTCTTCGGGCTCACCGAGCCGGAGGTCGCGGACCTCATCGACAGGGGCTACGAGCCCGGGTCGTACTACGAGTCGAACGAGACGCTGCGCCGGACCTTGGACCTCATCTCCTCGGGCGTGTTCTCCGGCGGCAACCGCGGCATGTTCGACCCGGTGGTGGCCAACCTGCTGCACGAGGACCGCTTCCTCGTTCTCGCGGACTACCAGTCCTACCTGGACACGCAGCAGCGGGTCGAGGTGGCCTACGCCGACCCCGACGCCTGGACGCGCTCCGCGGTGCTGAACGTGGCGCGGACCGGCTTCTTCTCCTCGGACCGCAGCATGCGCGACTACCTCGACCGGATCTGGCACTCGGCGCCGGTGTTCTCCCCGGTCTCCGACCCGGTCAACGTCAACCTCCCGGCCGGCTGACACCACCTCGGGCCCGGCGAGATCGCTTCTGGGGTAGTTCCGTCACGCATGGCGTCACGGAACTACCCCAGAGAGCGCCGGTCGCCCTACCGGGGCTCCCGCACGCCGGTGACGGGACGTAGCCTCGGGGCATGTGCCGCAACATCACGACCCTGCGCGGGCTCGAGCCGCCGGCAACGCGCGAGGAGATCGAGGCCGCTGCCCGCCAGTACGTCCGCAAGGTGACCGGGGTCCAAGCCGTCAGCACCAGCACGCGGGACGCCTTCGAGGCGGCCGTCGCCGAGGTTGCCGCGATCACCACCCGCCTCCTGCTCGACCTTCCGGCGCGGCGGCAGCCGCCGCCGACCGTGCCGCCGCTTCGCCGACCGGAGGTGCAGGCACGCCTGGAGGCCGCTCACCACCACGACTAGCGCCGGTCTCGTCCTCGGGGACCATCGCCCGGACCGAAGGATCCCCTCCGTGACGAACCGCCTCGCCGCAAGCTCGAGCCCGTACCTCCTGCAGCACGCCGGGAATCCCGTGGACTGGTTCGAGTGGGGCGAGGATGCCTTCGCGGAGGCGCGCCGTCGCGACGTCCCGCTCCTGCTGTCCGTCGGCTACGCCGCCTGCCACTGGTGCCACGTCATGGCGCACGAGTCCTTCGAGGATGCGCCGACGGCCGCCCTCATGAACGCGGGCTTCGTCTGCGTCAAGGTCGACCGCGAGGAACGCCCCGACGTCGACGCCGTGTACATGGGCGCGACGCAGGCGCTGTCCGGCCAGGGCGGCTGGCCGATGACCGTCTTCGCGACCCCCGACGGCGAGCCGTTCTACGCGGGCACCTACTTCCCGCCGCGGCCCGCCTACGGCCGCCCGTCCTTCGGCCAGGTGCTCGAGGCCGTCACCGAGGCCTGGGTGCAGCGGGGCGACGAGGTGCGCGCCAGCGCCGCCGCGCTGCGTGATCATCTACGCCCGCCGACGGACGACGCGGGCCACGACTCGGGCGCCGCAGGCGGCGCCGTGCGCGCCCCCGGCGACCACGACGAGCGGGTGGACGTCGACCTCGTCGACGCCACGGTGCGAACACTCGCGCGCACCTACGACTCCCGCCGCGGCGGCTTCGGGGACGCTCCCAAGTTCCCGCCGTCGATGATCCTCGAGTGGCTGCTGCGCCACCACGCGCGCACGGGCGACGACCTGGCGTTCACCATGGCCCGGGGCACGCTCGAGGCCCTGGCACGCGGCGGGATCTTCGACCAGCTCGGCGGCGGCTTCGCCCGCTACAGCGTCGACGCCGACTGGGTGGTGCCGCACTTCGAGAAGATGCTCTACGACAACGCGCTGCTGCTGCGCGTCTACACCCACGCCTGGCGCGCCACCGGCGACGCCCTGGCCAGGCGCGTCGCCGAGGAGACCGCGCAGTGGCTGCTGCGCGAGCTGCGCACCCCCGAGGGCGGCTTCGCCTCCTCCCTCGACGCCGACAGCCCGGGGCCCGACGGGCACAGCCACGAGGGCGCCTACTACGTCTGGACGCCCGCAGAGCTGACCGCGGTCCTCGGCGACGACGACGCCGCCTGGGCCGCCGAGGTCTTCTCCGTGACCCGGGCGGGCACCTTCGAGCACGGCACCTCGGTGCTCCAGCTGCCGGCCGACGTCCCGGACGCCGAGCAGGCCCGCTTCGCAGACGTCCGACGGCGCATGGCCGCCGCCCGTGCGGACCGCCCGGGCCCGAGCCGCGACGACAAGGTGGTCTCGGGGTGGAACGGCCTCGCCGTCGCCGCGCTCGCGGAGGCCGGCGCCCTCCTCGACCGACCCGACTGGGTCGACGCGGCCGCAGCGACCGCCGAGCTGCTCCTGAGCCTGCATGTCTCCACGGCGGCCGACGGCGGCACCCGCCTGGTCCGCACCTCGCGAGCGGGCAGAGCCGGCCCGTCGGCGGGCGTCCTGGAGGACTACGCGCACGTCGCAGACGGGCTCATGGCGCTCTACTCGGTGACCGGCCGCGAGGCCTGGGTCACGGTCGCCGAGCGCCTGCTCGCCACGGTGCTGGACCAGTTCGCCGACAACCGCGGCACGTTCTACGACACCGCCGAGGACGCGACGGACGCGGTCCTGGCCAACCTCGGTCGCCCGCAGGTGCTCGCCGACGGCCCCACGCCGTCGGGCGCCGCCACCGCCGCAGGCGCCCTCCTGACGTTCGCCGCACTCACGGGCTCGACGCGCCACCGCGAGGCCGCCGAGCGTGCCCTGGCCGGACTCCTCCCACTCGCCGCGCACGCGCCCCGCGCCGTGGGCTGGGCGTTGGCCGTGGCAGAGGCCGCCGCGGACGGGCCGCGCGAGGTCGCGGTCGTCGGTCCGCTGGACGACCCCCGCACGCGGGAGCTGCACCGGACGGCCCTGCTCGGGACTGCCCCTGGCGCCGTCGTCGCGCTCGCCGACCCGCAGGCCGGTCCGGGAGCGACCGTCAACCTCGTGCTCGACCGGCCGCTGCTGGACGGCGCACCGGCCGCCTACGTCTGCCGGGACTTCGCGTGCGAACGGCCGACGTCGCAGGCCCCCGAGCTCGCGGCGTCGCTCGGCGTGACTTCGCACCGGCCATAGCGCGTGTCTCACCGGCGGCGTCGGCGGGCGGCGTCGCCGCCGCACCGCTGTGAGATCGCACCGCTGTGAGATCGCACGGCTACGAGATCGCACAGCGCCGGGAGCGCGCGACGCCGGGACCACCACCAGGAGGTGGCGGCCCCGGCGTGCGGGCGGACCGACTACCGGAGGCGGAACTTCGCCGTCAGCGTCGAGCCGTCCTGTGTGGTCATCGCGACGCGGTAGCAGGCGCCGGCGATCTTCGGGGTCTGCCAGTTCTGGATGAACTGACCGGCCGTCGCGTCATAGCGCAGGCTCGTGCCACCCGTGACCGTCAGCTCGACGGCGTCGACCGTGGCGCTCGTATCGCAGGCGATCCGCGTCTGCACGAAGGACTTCACGGCAGCCGTGCTGGTCAGTGCTGTCGGGCCCGCCGAGACCGCGAACTTGAGCGGGACGGTCGCGCCGTTCTTGACGGTGTTGACCACATCGCCCATGTCCACCGGCTGGTAGAAGCCACTCAGCGTCCAGGCCTGGACCGTGTAGTCGCAGGAGCCGTCCCTCACGTGGCCGACGTTGTCGGAGACGGCCACGGAGGCGGACTTCAGGCCCAAGGAGGTCGTGTCCAGCGCGATCGTGCCCTCGGCCGCACCGGCCAGGCCTGAGCCGGAGTCGGCGGCCGTCCAGGTCGCCGTCCCGCCCTGACCGAAGTACACGTCCGACGGGCAGGTGACCGCCACCTCGGGAGACTCCGTGTCCACGTTCCCCCCCAGCACGCCCGGCACCGACACGTTGCCGGCCCGGTCCCACGCCACGCCGGACGCGCCGAACGGACCCTCGTCGTCGAACGTCTCGGCGTCGTCGACGCCTGCGAGGCCGCTGCCCGCCGAGCCGTCGGCGAGGGCGGGGTCGCCGGCACCTTCGAATCCCACGGTCACGGCGTCCTTCCACCACGAGCCACGGGCATCGACGTGCTCGGGGGCACGGTCAGCCACCGCGGTCGGCTGGTTCGGCCCGGTGCGGTCGACGACGACGGCAACGGAGTCGGCGCTGTAGGCGCTGCTCAGCGCCGGGCTGGTCGCGGTCTCCGTGGCCTTGACCCGGTACCGCCAGGTCCCTTCACCAGGCTGGCCCGCCGCGAAGGAGTAGGCCGGCGTCGTCAGGCCGCTCGCGACGACCGCGTAGTCGGCGTCGGCTGCGGAGCGCGCCTGAAGGGAGTAGCTCACGGCGTCGCTCTGTGCATCCGCCGAAGCTGCCCAGGTGAGGGTGAAGGCACCCTGGCTCGGGTTCGCATCCGCGACCGGCGCGCCCGGCGCGGACGGCGCACTGTTCGCCGGCGGCGGGGTCGCCGGCACCGTGACGGTGACGGCGTAGCCGGACGCCGAACCGGAGCCGAGCTTCGCGCCGGTGGGGTTGCTGTTGGTGATGTCGAACGCTGCCGCAGCGAGCGTGAACGTACCACCGGCCTGGCCCGACGCCACGGCAACCGTTCCGGCCGCAGCGAAGGCGGTCGCGGGATCCTGGGCCGTCCGCGCCGGGACGGTGAATGCCAACGGATCGCTTCCGGTGAATACGCCACCGCTGAGCACCCAATGGCTGTGAACCTTGAAGGTGGCGGTGCCATCCTGCTTCCCGGTCACGGTCATCTTGATGACGATCGGGACCGAATCACCCGCCTGGACGCTGACGGCGCCTGCCGGCAGCGCGACGTCGACAACGGCGGTGTCGAGGGAGCTCGCGTGGGCCGTCCCACCGGTGAGCAGCAGCAAGGCCGCGGTGACCGCGGTCACGGTCTTTCTGTTCAAGCGCATGGCTCAAACCAACCTCTCGGTTTCAGGGAAATAGGTTCGCGGTCGGTCTTTTTGGGGGGCGACTGCAAGCGAATAGTAGGATTGCGAAACCCCTTCTCAATGGCCTTGAAAGGCGCCTTGCGGCTATTAAGCGGGTCGCTTCGGGCGGTGGCGGAAATGCCCTACGCTCTTGCCCGGAAACGTGCCGAAAAACACCCCTGACGCACCCCTTGGTGGCGCACCGCCGCGCCGCTGATGCTCCGCCGGCCCCATGTCGGGTCGATCACCTCCGTCGCCGCCGACGAGCGCGACCTGGGCCTCATGGCGCGAAACGATGGAGAGGAGCAGAACCGCCGTCGGCAACGGTGCGCGTGTGATCCGGGCACGTGAACCTGCAAGTCGCGATCGACCGCCCGGCGCCGAGACGAACGGCTCCCACCGTGGGCGCCGCAGGCATAACGTCAAGGCATGAGCACTGCCAGCCATGACGAACGTCAGAAGACCGCGCAGGCGGCCTACGACCGGCTCGGCCCCAACCCGAGCGAGCACGCCCGCCTACAGGTCTCGTGCGCCCGGAACCACCACGTCGCCGCGGTGTACGACACGGCGTCCGGGCGGGTGTTCCGATCCACCACGCACGGTCGCTCCCACGGTCACTCCGACCGCCCGGACAGCGCGGACGGCCACGGTGCACCCTGGTTCGACCTGCTCGACGCCGAGCCGGGCCCTGCGGTCGACGACGCACTCCCGGCGGGCTGCTCGTGCGGGCCCTACTCCCTGTCCCGGCGGCTGCTCCAGGAGCACATCGCCGCGGGCGCGCGACACATCGTCCTCGACTGAGCGGCGCGCTCAGCTCTCGACGGGGCCTTCCGCGGCCGCTGCGGGTTCAGCCCCTGACCGCCGGCGTAGGTGCAGGCGTGGTGGCTCCTCGACCTCCACGGGCCCCTGCCACTCCCTGACGACCGTCCAGGCGACCGCCGTCAGCGGGACCGCGAGCAAGGCACCGACGATCCCCGCGAGGATCGTGCCGGCAGTCAGGGCGAGCAGGATGGCGAGGGCGTGCAGGCGCACCGCCCGGCCCAGGACGACGGGGGCGAGCAGGTCACCCTCGAGCTGGTTCACTGCGATGACCACCACGACGACGACCAGCGCCGTCCCCGGGCCGTTGGCCACAAGTGCCACGAGCGCCGCGATCGTGCCGGCGAGCGTCGCGCCGATGAGCGGGACGAAGGCGCCGAGGAAGACGATCGTGGCCAGGGGCAGCGCGAGCGGCACCCCGAGGATGGCCAGCGCGACACCGATGACGACGGCGTCCACCATGGCGACGATCGCGGTCCCACGCACGTACCCGCCCAGCACCTCGACGGCGCGGTTCCCGATGCGGTGGGCGCGTTCGTGCGTCTCCGCCGGCAGAGGGCTGACGAGGAAGTCCCAGATGCGTTGTCCGTCTTTGAGCAGGAAGAACAGGACCACGAGCCCGAGGAAGATCCCTGCGACGATCTCGGCCGCGACCGCCGCGCCGGCGATCGCGCCGCTGCTCACCGTCGCGCTCGTGAGGAAGTCCACGGCCGCCTGCCGAGCCTGCTCGATCTGCTCCTCGGAGATCTCGAACGGGCCGTTCGTGAGGTAGCGCTGCAGCTCGTTGAACCCCTCACCCGACGCGGCCACCAGGTCGTCCCACTCGCGCCGGAAACCCCGGACGACCAGCCAGACCACGGCGCTGATAGTCCCGAGACCGGTCAGCATCGCAGCCCAGGCCGCGAGCGCGTCCGGGACCCCCCGGCGCCGCAGGATGCCGACCACGGGGCTCACGGCAGCGGCGACGATGATCGTGATCAGGACCGGGGTGACCACGAGCTTGAGTCGGGACATGCCGAACACGAACGTGGAGACCACGAGCAGGATCACGAGCAGCTGTGCGCTGCGGACGGCGACCCGGCCGAGGCTGTCCGTCCAGGGGCTCGGGCGCGGTCTCGTGTCCTTGTCCACTGCCGGAGCGTACGCCCGGCGGTCGGAAACCGGCCGGGACGAGCCCGGGCCGCGCCGCGATGTGCGCAATACACTCGGCCGGTGATCTTCAAGCGGGTAGGAGTCAGCCGTCCCTACCCTGAGCACGGGCACCTGACCGCAACCGAGTGGGCGGCGGTGGCGCCGAGGCAGGTGCGCCTCGACGAGCTCGTGACCACCAAGAGCGAGCTGGACCTGCGCAGCCTCCTGGCCGAGGACTCGACGTTCTTCGGCGACCTGTTCGCCCACGTGGTCAAGTGGCACGGCGAGATGTACCTCGAGGACGGCCTGCACCGGGCGCTGCGCTCGGCCCTGCAGCAGCGACAGGTGCTCCACGCGCGGGTCCTGGACCTCGACGATGACTGATCGCGCGGCACGCCACCTGTGCACCTGGCACAGAGTCGGATACGTTCTGGCACCGTGAGCAACGGTTCCGTCGACGAGTTCGAGCGCCAACGCGCGACGCGGCGTCGACGCCTCCTCGAGCGACAGGCCGTCATCTTCGGCGGGCTCATCACGAGCCTCCTCGCGCTCGTGCTCGTCGGCCTCGCCATCTGGTTCGGAGCCGTCCCGGCGCCCTTCCGCGTCCCGTTCTCGACGCCCACTCCCCAGGACACGACGCTCGGCCAGCCCTGCCCTCCGGACGGCGCGACACCCGTCCCCTACAGCCAGATCACCGTCAACGTCTACAACGGCACCACGCGAGGGGGCCTCGCCGCCGCCACCGCGAGCGAGCTCGAGTCCCGTGGCCTGAAGGTCGCGGCACGGGCCAACGACCCGCGCGGCCGGTACGAGGGGTCGACCCTGATCAGCTCGGGCCCGGCCGGACTGGCGCAGGCCTACAGCGTTGCGGCGATGTTCCCCGACGCGATCGTCCAGCTGGACGCCCGGGAGGACACCACCGTCGATGTGAGCCTCGGGTCGAGCTACGACGGGCTCCGACCGCCCGCCGAGGCCACCCTCGACGCCGGCCAACCCATCCCGGCACCCGAGGGCTGCTACCCCGTGGGGCTCCAGGGCGAGGCCCGGCCCGCCGACGCCTGAGGACCCCTGAGGACATCGCAGGTTCACGTCTGATCAGGCATGACGGGCTGCAGGCCCGGCCCCACGTGTGGGACCCTCGACCAGAGATCTCGGACCGAGGAGCAGTGATGTCGGACCCGAACGGCACCGAACCCCTGAGCACGACCGAAACCCTCAGCCTCCAGGCGGCCGAGCCGCCGGTGCCGCCCTCCGACGGGGACGTCGCGCCGGCGCCCCACGGGACGACGGTCGGGCCGCCGGGCGCGCCGGGCGACCCGCGGGACGCTGGCCTCGGGTACGCGACTCCGGGGCCGGAGCCCTCCCCACCGCCCGGCGGCTACTCCGCGACGGCCCATCCCCCCCAAGGGGTTCCAGCCCGCGGCCTCAGCACCGCACCACGAACCAGCGCTCCGGAGCGGCCGCCGGCAGCACCGGGCCACGAGCCGGTGCCGGTCTACGGAGCCGCTCAGGTGTACGGCCCCGGTGGTCCATTCGGCGCACCGCAGCCCTACCCGAGCGGCTCTGCCGGCTATGCCCCGCCCCCGCCCTACCAGGGCGGCGCCGCCGGCTATGCCCCGCCCCCGCCGTACCAGGACTCCTCTACCGGCTACGCCCCGCCCCCGCCCTACCACGGCGGAGCCCCGGGCTACCTGCCGCCCCCGGGCTACCTGCCGGCCGGACGCCGCACCAACCCTTACGCGATCGCGTCCCTGGTCTGTTCCTTGGCCGCCCTGGTCACAGGCGTGTCGGCGATCGCCGGGATCGTGCTCGGGCACATCGCGCTGAACAAGATCAAGGAGACCGGCGACGAAGGCCGTCCGCTCGCCATCGCGGGCCTCGCGGTCGGGTACGGACTGCTGGTCCTGGGCGGACTCCTGATCGTCGCCGGGATCGCCCTCCTCGCGGTGTTCGGGACGATCGCCGCCACCACGACGACGACGGGCACCTTCTGACCGAGCGCTCCGGCCCGGCTGACGACGCTGCGCCCGTCGCACCGGCGGCGCCGGCCCGCGTCGGCGCGCCGGAGACGTGGCGTCTGTGGACGGCCTTCCTCGCCGGCCACGTCTGGCTCGCTCTGGCCGGCATCCACCTCCGCCCGGAGTCGACCTACGACCTGGAGCTCTACCGGCTCTGGGTCCTCACCGGCCTCGAGTCGGGCTCCTGGCCGGTTCTCGACCAGGCGTGGGTCTACCCGGCCGGCGCCCTCCTGCCACTCGTCGTCGCCGCGCCGGCGGCGACCTCGACCCTGACCTTCTCGTTGGCCTGGTTCGCCCTCGTCGCCGCCCTGAACGCCGGCGGTGTGCTCGTCCTGCTGCGCTCGACCCGCCATGGGCGCACCGGAGCCTGGTGGTGGCTGGCGGCCACGATCGCGCTCGGCCCCGTCGCCCTCGGCCGCCTCGACGGGGTCGTCGTCCCCTTGGTCGTCATCGCCCTCGCCCTGGCGGCACGTCGACCGGGCGTCGCGGCGGCGCTGCTCACCCTCGGAGCCTGGGTCAAGGTGGCTCCGGGAGCGATCGTCGTCACGCTGGCGGCGACAGCGCGCCACCCGTGGCGAACAGTCGTGCTGCCGGCAGCCGGCGTCAGCCTGGCGGTGATCGGCACGGCCCTGGCTGCGGGAGCCGGCCCCCGCGTCCTCAGCTTCCTCGGCGCCCAGGAGTCCCGCGGCCTCCAGGTGGAGTCGGTCGCGGCGACCCCCTTCAGTCTCGCTCGGTGGTGGGCGCCCGGGATCTGGGCCGAGCTCAACGTCGAGCTGAACACGTACGAGATCGGCGGGGCGCCCGCCACGGCGCCGATCGCCTCGGTGCTCGACGCCGTCCTCGTGGCCGCGGTCGCCGCCATCGCCTGGCTGGCCTGGCGGGCGACTCGCACGCCGGGACCTGCCGGCCCCGGGCGATCGCGGGCGGAGGTGCTCGTCCTCGCCGCGTTCGCAAGCCAGCTCGCCCTCATCGTGGCGAACAAGGTGGGCTCGCCCCAGTTCGTCTCGTGGCTCCTGGCACCCGTCGTCGTGGCGGTGGCCGCCGGGGGCTGGTCGTCGCCGTGGCGCCTGCCCGCCACCCTGGTCCTGATCACGGCCGCACTGACGCAGTGGCTGTTCCCGTGGGCGTACACGGCGTTCCTGTATGCCCAGGGGCCCATCGTCATCGTGGCGGCCCTGCGCAACGCGCTGCTCGTCTCCCTGCTCGCCTGGGCGGTCACGTCCTTGGCCCGCCGACCGGCCGGGGGCCCGCTGCTACGGTGACGCCGTGGCCGTCCTCATGCCCTTCCGCGCCGTCCGTCCGGCTCCGGGCCTCGCCCCCGCCGTCGCAGCCCCGCCCTACGACGTCGTCGACGTCGCGGAGGCCCGTGCGCTGGCCGCAGGCCGCCCGACGAGCTTTCTGCACGTCTCACGGCCGGAGATCGACCTCAGCGACGACGTCGACCCGCACGCCCCCGAGGTCTACACCCAAGGCCGCGTGGCCCTCGAGGACTTCCTGTCCTCCGGTGTGCTGCGCCCCGACGAGGACGCGCGGTTCCTCGTGTACCGGCAGAAGCTCGGCGCGACGGTGCAGACCGGCATCGTCGGGTGCGCCTCGGTCGCCGACTACCGCAGCGGGACCATCGCGACCCACGAGCACACGCGCCGGGACAAGGAGGACGACCGCGTCGCGCACATCGACGCGCTCGGGGCGCACGACGAGCCCGTCTTCCTGATGTTCCGCGAGGGCAGCGCCGCGTCCGACGCGATCGCCGACGTGATCGCCGCAACGACGGCCGGCGAGCCGTACGAGGACTTCGAGACGACCGACGGCGTCTCCCACACCCTCTGGTCCGTCGCCGCCGGCGCCCCGACCGCGACGCTCGTCGACTCGTTCGCTGCCCTCCCGCGGCTCTACGTGGCGGACGGGCACCACCGCAGCGCCGCCGCGGACCGGGTCGAGGCGCTGCGAGGCGGCGAAGGCGACTCTGCGCTGTTCCTCGTCGTGACGTTCCCGGCGAGCCAGCTCAACGTACTGCCCTACAACCGCGCGGTGGCCGACCTCGCGGGGCGGACGCCCGAAGCCTTCCTGACCGCCCTCGAGGGCACGTTCACGCTCACCGAGGCGGCGGGGCCCGTGACGCCGGCGAGCGCGAAGCAGGTCGGCATCTACCTGGGCGGCCAGTGGTACGACGCCGCGATCCGGCCCGAGCTCGTCGACGAGGTCGATCCCGTGGCCCGTCTCGACATCTCCGTCCTCCAGGACCGGGTCCTGGCTCCGCTCCTGGGGATCAGCGACCCGCGCACCGACCAGCGCATCACTTTCGTCGGAGGCAGCCGCGGCACCGCCGGCCTCGAGCGCCTCGTCGACGCGGGCGCCTACGCCGTCGCGTTCTCGATGTACCCGACGACGACGACCGCGGTCATGGACGTCGCCGACGCCGGCCTCGTGATGCCGCCGAAGTCCACGTGGTTCGAGCCGAAGCTGGCGAGCGGGCTGTTCCTGCACCCCTTCGCGTAGGGACCGGCGTCAGGGCAGTGCCACGAGGCGCTCCACGAGCACGTCCTTGGCCCGACGCGCGTCGACGTCGACGGCGATCCAGGTCGTCGCCATCGGGTCCCCCGCCAGCAGGTGGGCGGACGTGCGGCCCTGATCGGGCCCCGGGCCGAGGCCGACCTCGACGGTGGCGGCCGTGAACGTGACGAGCTCGGGGTGCGTCACGGCCAGCACCGCGAGCGGGTCGTGCATGGGGCACGCGTTGACGGCGTCGCCGGCCAGCACCGCGAGCCGCGCGTGAGCGAGGCCGGCGAGGTACCTGGCGAGGGTGCCGCCGCGCGAGAGTCGCTCCAGGGCTGCGGCCTCCAGCGCGAGCCTGGCCGTCACGTCGAGACCCACGAGGCGGACCCGAACGCCGGAGTCGAGCACGGCCCGGGTCGCCCACGGGTCGCTGCGGGTGTTGAACTCCGCGGGTGCGTCGGCGGGCCCGAGGAACCGGCCACCCATCACCACGACCTCGGCGATCGCGGCGGCCACGCCGACATCGGCCGCCAGCGCCGCAGCGACGTTGGTCAGCGGGCCGAGGGCGATGACGCTCGTCCCGCCCGGCTCCTGAATCGCGTGCGAGGCGATCGCACGGGCGGCCGCCCCGCCGTCCGGCGCCCCGCCCACCACGACGGGCACGTCGGCGCGACCGAGCCGCTCCAGAAGGGCCGTGCTGCATCCCGTCGCCGTCACGACGTCGACGTTGCCCGCCGTGGTCGTCACGAGATGCACCTCGAGCTCCGGGGAGGCGAGCGCGAGCGCGAGCGCGAAGCCGTCGTCGACCTTGGCCCCAGGGGCTCCCAGCGCGCAGTCGGTGTCGATGATCACCGCGCTGACGTCCATGCCTCGATCATGCCCCCGGGGGACCCGGGCAACCAGGGCGAACAGGCCCGCGCCCCCTTGACAGAACCGTCGACAGCGAGTCCTGTGGGGAGATGACCGCGCCGAGCACGGACCCCGGAGTCCGGTGGGGCACGCCCGCCGGGCGCTGGGTGCTCCTGGCGACGGTCCTGGGCAGCTCGCTCGCCTTCCTCGACGCCAGCATCGTCGTCATAGCCCTGCCGGCCATCGGCAGCGACCTGGGCGCCGGGACCGAGGGCCTGCAGTGGACCGTCAACGGCTACACCCTGACGCTGGCCGCCCTCATCCTCGTCTCAGGCTCGCTGGGCGACCGGCTCGGGCGACGCCGAGTCTTCGTCATCGGCGCGATCTGGTTCGCGCTCGCCTCGGCCGTGTGCGGCCTCGCCCCGAGCACGGGGACGCTCGTCGCGGCCCGCACGCTCCAGGGAATCGGCGGGGCGCTGCTGACGCCCGGGTCCCTCGCGATCATCCACTCGTCGTTCGCGCCGGAGGACCGGGCCCGCGCCATCGGGAGGTGGGCGGGCTTCACCGGCATCGCGGGCGTGATCGGCCCGTTCCTCGGCGGCTGGATCATCGAGGTGGCCGGCTGGCGATGGATCTTCTTCATCAACCTCCCGCTGGCGGCGCTCGTGGTCTGGGTGACCATGCGGCACGTCCCGGAGTCGGCGGACGAGACCGCGGCCCGCCGGCTCGACGTCAACGGGGTGGCGCTGTGCGTGCTCGGGCTCGCCGGGCTGACGTACGGCCTGACGGCCTGGCCCGCGCGGGGCCTCACCGACCCCGGGGTGCTCGGGTCGTTGCTCGTCGGCCTCGGGGCACTGGTCGGGCTCGTCCTCTGGGAACGCCGCGCGCGCAACCCGATGCTGCCCCTGAGGCTGTTCCGCTCGCGCGCGTTCAGCGCCACCCAGGTCGAGACCTTCCTCGTGTACGCGGCCCTCGCAGGCTTCGGCTTCTTCCTCACCGTGACCCTCCAGGTCGTCTCGGGGTACTCCCCGATCGCGGCCGGGCTCGCCGGCCTGCCGATCACCATCCTGTTCCTCCTGTTCTCGTCCAGGGCCGGCGCGTTGGGGGAGCTGCTCGGGCCGCGCCTGCCCATGGGCGTCGGCCCGCTGATCGCTGCGGTCGGGGCGCTGCTCCTGAGCCGGGTCGGCCCTGACGCGCCGTACCTCACGGCGGTCTTCCCGGGAGTGGTGGTGCTCGGGGTCGGACTCGTGCTCCTGGTGGCCCCCCTCACGGCCACGGCGCTCGGGTCCGCTCCGGACCACCTCGCCGGCACCGCGAGCGGGATCAACAACGCCGTCGCGCGCTCCGCCGCGCTCCTGGCGGTCGCCGCGCTGCCGCTGGCCGCGGGCGTCGGGAGCGACCTGGGCGACGCGGCGGCCCTGGCACCCGCCCACGAGATCGCGATGCTCACGTGCGCCGGGCTGCTGGTCGCGGGCGGCGCGATCGGACTGCTCTTCATCCCCGCGTCCGCTGCCGAGGTGCGAGAGAGCGCTACCGGGGCGACGCCCAGGTAGCCTGTGCTGCGGTCAGGAAACCGCGAGTACTCCGAGGACGGTGACGATGCCTGGGCCCAAGGACCCGAGTGCGTCCACGCCCGTCAGGAGTCGTTCCGCGCGCACCGCAGACCTCCTC
This sequence comes from Actinomycetales bacterium, assembly GCA_024641895.1. Lineage (GTDB taxonomy): Bacteria > Actinomycetota > Actinomycetes > Actinomycetales > JAHECE01 > JAHECE01. Next base: position 2,385 of record JAHECE010000010.1, on the reverse strand, counting down.
GCCCGGGACCGGCGCCACGTCTGGCACCCCTTCACCCAGCACTCGGCGTGGGCGGGCGACGACCCCCTCGTGATCGAGAGCGCGCAGGGGTCCTGGCTCACGGACACCGACGGGCATCGGTACCTCGACGGCGTGTCCAGCCTATGGGTGACGGTGCACGGCCACCGCGAGCCATTGATCGACGACGCCATCCGAGCGCAGCTCGGCCGGCTGGACCACGCCACCTTCCTCGGATCCACCCACGAGCCCGGCATCGCACTGGCGGAGACCTTGCTGGGCGACGCCCCGGCCGGCCTCGCCAGGGTCTTCTACGCCGGCGACGGCGCCTCGGCCGTCGAGGCCGCCCTGAAGATGGCGTACCAGGCGAGCGCGCAGCGCGGGCAGCCCCGTCCCCTGTACCTGCACATCGCCGAGGGGTATCACGGGGACACCCTGGGGGCCGTGAGCGTCGGCGGCATCGGGCTCTTCCACGCGACCTACCGCCCGATCATGCTCGAGACCCGCATGGTCTCCTCGCCGGGACTGCTCGGCCCCGGCCAGGACCGGGCCGGCCGCGCCGTCGAGGTGCTCACCGAGATGCGGGCCCTGCTCGAGGCCGAGGGCGACCACGTGTGCGCCGTCATCGTCGAGCCGATGGTCCAGGCCGCGGCCGGGATGCTCACGCACGACGCCTCGTTCCTGCGCGGGGTGCGGGCCCTGTGCGACGAGTTCGGCGCCCTCATGGTCGCCGACGAGGTCGCCACCGGCATCGGGCGCACCGGGCGGATGTGGGCCGTCGAGCACGCCGGGGTCTCGCCGGACCTCCTGACCTGTGGCAAGGGCCTCACCGGCGGGTACCTGCCGCTGTCCGCCGTGCTCGCGACCGAGGCGGTCTACGAGGCCTTTCTCGGCACGCCCGACTCCGGACGCACCTTCTTCCACGGTCACACCTACACCGCCAACCCCCTGTGCGCGGCGGCCGCCCTGGCCAACCTCGAGCTCATGGCCGAGCGGGGCACCGTGGCGCGGGCCGCGCGCATCGGCGAGCGCATCGGCGCCGCGACGGCGCACCTGGGGCCCGGCGACGGCGTCGTCGAGGTCCGCCGCATCGGCACGATGACCGGCATCGAGGTCCGCGACGTCGGCGAGCGCACCGGCTTCGAGGTCTGCCGGCGGGCCCGCGACCGGGGCGTGCTCCTGCGGCCGCTGGGCGACGTCGTCGTCCTCATGCCGCCGCTCGGGATCACCGACGCCGAGCTCGACACCCTGCTCGAGGCCACGCTCGCCTCGATCGCGGAGGTCGTGGGATGACCGAGGTCCGCCAGGACGCGGGCACTCGGGACGCGACCGGCCAGGCCTCGGCCTCGTCGGCCCGGGGCGTCGTCGGCCGCTGCCCGATACACCTCGACCCGGCCGACCCTGCGTTCGCCGCCGACCCGTTCCCGTTCTACGCCCAGGCGCGGGCGCACGGCAGCGCCACCGAGGTCGACCTCGCGAACGGCACCACGGCGTGGTTCGTCGCGGCGCACGGCGACGCCAAGGACGTGCTGACCGACACCCGGTTCTCCGCCGCGCCGCCACGCAAGGACCGCCAGGCCGCGCGCGCCGGCCTGGAGGACCACATGCTCAACAGCGACGGCTCCCGCCACGCGCGGCTGCGCAGGATGGTGGCACGGACCTTCGGGCCGGCGGCAGTCGAGGCGCTGCGGCCGCGCATCGAGGCCCTCGCGGACGAGCTGCTCGACGACCTGGCCGGAGCCGAGGGGCCCACCGACCTCGTCAGCGCGTACGCCTTTCCCCTCCCGGTCTTCGTGATGTGCGAGGTGCTCGGGGTGCCCCCGGTGGACAGGGACGCCCTACGCGGCTGGACCTACGCCGTGAGTGCACCCAAGGCGGCCGCGGGCCCGGAGGTGGTCGCCCGGTCGTGGTCGGACATGCACGCCTACTTCGCCGGCCTCATCGCAGACAAGCGCCGCGCGCCCGGCACGGATCTCTTCAGCGCCCTGGTCCACGCGCACGACGCCGAGGGCGCCCTCACCGACAGCGAGCTGCTGTCCATGGCGTTCCTCCTGCTCTTCGCGGGCTACGAGACCACGATGAACCTCCTGGCCGGAGGCACTCTGACGCTGCTGACGAACCCCGCTCAGCGTCGTCGGGTGGCGACGGGCGAGACCGCCTGGGCGGCCTGCGTCGAGGAGCTGCTCCGCCTCGTCAGCCCGCTCGAGGGTGCCACGTGGCGCTTCGCCACGCAGGACGTCGAGGTCGGCGAGGCCACCGTGCCCGCCGGGGCGTCCGTGCTGGTCTCCCTCGCCGGCGCCAACCACGACCCGGCGGTCTACGACGACCCCGAGGGCTTCGACCCGGACCGCGACGGTCCGCGGCACCTGGCCTTCGGTCACGGCATCC
>JAHECE010000167.1 GCA_024641895.1 Actinomycetales bacterium | reverse complement strand
CCGCGATCCGGCCGTTGAGGCCGGTGTCGTAGCCGATGCGCTGGACCTCCTGCGGGCGCACCGCGCCGTCGCCGGTGGGGTCGGGCGCGCGCAGCTCGTCGAGAGTGCCGTGCAGCAGGGCGACGAAGCCTGGGCGGTCCGCGCTCTCGCGCCCGCTCGGGGTGTCGCCCGGGACGAAGGACTGGGCGCGCAGCAGGAACGCGTCGGCGCCGTCGGCGCCGAGGATCTCCAGGCTGTCGACGCCGTCATCGGCCGCCCCGGTGTCCAGGACGTTGATGACGTACTCGCGCACGTCGCCCTGGGAGCCGGTCGTCTCGACGAGGTAGGTGTCGGTGCCGGCCTGGCCGTCGAGGACGAGCGTGTGGCCGAGGTCCACGAGCATCGACCTCAGCCGCAGGACCAGGAACCGGTCCTCGCCGTCGGGGCCGTCGGTGGCCGAGGTGTTCTCGCTGCCGAAGATGCGGGTCGGGGCGCCGAGCGTGGCCTCCTCGAGCAGGAAGAGGTCGGAGTCGGTGTGCCCGAAGATCTGGGTCCGGTCCGTGCGGTCCGTCGCGCCGCCGAGGTCGAAGCCGCCGCCGTCGGCGCCGCGGATCGTGACCGTCGCGCCCCAGGCGGTGGCGCCGGCGCCGGCCGGGTTGTCCGCGTTCACCGGGTCCGTGACGTCGTCGTCCAGGATCGTGGTGGGGTCGCCCACGCCGACGTGGCGGCGGTTGCTGTCCGCCTGGATGCGGATCGTGCCCCCGGCGACGACCTGCGCGGTGGCGGGGACGGTGACGTCGTCGCCGACCCACAGGACGACGTCCTTGGCGGCCCAGATGCCGGCGCGGGTCTGGGACCCGGCGACGCCGGTGGGCCGGGTCACGAGCGGCGTGCTCTGTGTGACGAGGCTCGTGCCGTCGACCAGCAGGACGAGGTCCTGCGGCTGGGGGTCGGCCGGCGCGTCGAAGGGAGGCCCGCGTGGCGCCGCCGAGTCGGGCACGGTCAGCCGCACGTGCCCGGTGGCCGACGTCACGGCGAGCACCGACAGCTCGTAGGTCGCCTCGGTGAGGTAGACGTCCCCGACGGCCTGGGTGAACAGGCGGCCCGAGCCCGGGCCGAAGCCGGAGGAGTCCACCTCGAGGTCGTTGCCCGTGCCGCCGACGCCGCCGCCGAGCGCACCGAGGTCCACCCGGTTCGCGATGACGTCGGCCGGGTCCACGGCGCTAAGCTGGTCCACCGGGTCACCGTCGAGGATGGAGCCGGCGCGCGTGGTCAGGGCCGCGTCGGTGACCTGGCCGGCACCGTCGGCGAGCAGGGTTTGCAGGACCTGGACGAGCGCGAGGCGCAGGTCGCCGGCCACCTCGGTGAGGAAGACGCCGAAGCGGGCGGTCGCCGCCAGGACCCCGGCGACGGCCGAGCCGTGCACGACGTCGAGCAGGTCCGTCTCGAGGAAGTTCGCCTGGGTGCCGACGCGGCCGTTCGTGGTGGTAAGGGTGATGGTGACACCTTGGACGTCGAACGGGTCGGCTCCCGCGAGCAGGTCGGCCGGGTCCGCGTCCAGGATGCTCCGGTCGGCCACGAGCGTGATGTCGTCGGTGCGCGAGCGGATGCGGCCCACGCGCAAGTCGCCCTTCACCTCGGTGAGGGTCACCGCGCCGCGGACGTTGACGTCCACCCAGCCGGAGCCTGCGTCCGCGAGATCCGTGAAGGCCACGACGCCGACCACGCCGGTGGCCCGGTTCTCGTCGACCGCTGCGTCGGTCGGGTCGGCCAGCCCCTCGGAGTCGCGTACGTCGAGGTGACCGCCGGCGACGAGGCCCGCGGTGCCCGCCGGCGCGGCCGCGCCGAGGAGGACGAACTCGCCGTCGACCATGAGGACGCCCTTGGCCGCGAGGCCGGTGCCCGCGATCCCGAACGGCTCCAGGGCGGGCCTCGCGAGCACCTCGGCGCGACGCGAGAACAGCCACTCGACGTCGAGGGCTGACCACTGCGTGGGGTCGGCGGCGACGTAGGCCGCCGGGTCGAGCTCGGCGGAGACGCCGGCTCGGGCCGGGTCGGGAGCCACCGGCGTCCCGCGGAAGTGGAAACGGTGCACCACCGGCGCGGCCCACGGCGAGACCTCGAGCGGGACCATGACCGCGACGTCGCCCGTGGCGCCCGTACCGGGCTGGAACAGGCTCGGGCGCAGCTCGAGGTCGGCGTCCGAGCCGACCGTGACCAGGTCGATGCGCAGCGTCATGCTGCCCACGGGCTCGGGACGCAGCGGCGAGGTGGCCGGCACCCGGTCCAGCCCGCGCAGGCTGAGCCAGGCGCTGCCGCCCGCCCGGACCAGCACGAGCGGGACCCGCAGCACCGCCACGGACGGGCCGTCGACCCGCGGACGGGCGACGAAGCGGACCACGTCGGCGAAGAGTCGCGAGGAGGCCGTGCCGATCGAGCCGGCCACGTCGACGTCGAGGATGTTCGTGGTCACGATGCTCGACGCGCCGGACGTCAGGAGGCTCCCGGCCTCGGCGAGCAGGCGCGTCAGCCCCACGGGGTTGTTGATCGCACGGGTCAGCGTGATCCCGCCGACGTCGTACTTCTGGATGTCGACCAGGGCGGGCGCGACACCGTGCCGGACGTCGAACTCGAGGGCGGCCTTGGCGCGCAGCGCCGTCACCGCGCCCTCGTTCGGTCGCAGGACGACGAGCGCCCCGGAGCCGGGTGCGGAGTTGACGACGTCGATCCGGCGCACGTTCATCGCGAGGCCCGAGTGGTCGACCACGACGACGCCGGCGAGCGTGTCACGGAACTCGAACACGGGCCAGGGGCCGTTCGCCTCACCGGCCGCCGTGGTGAACTCCTGGTTGTCGATGACGTCGTCGCTCCACATCATGATGTCGCCGTAGCCGGAGTTCGTGATGTCGGCGATCGTGTAGGAGCCGTTGCCGTCGGGGTCGACGCTCGCGCCCACGGCCGGGGTGTAGTCCGCCCCGGTGAGATCGTTGACGAGCTTGACCGCGTTCACCGCCTTGACCACGCCGTTCTCGTCGACGACGAGCAGAGGCGAGCCGAGGGCGCCACCGAGCACGACGACGTCGGCGTCCCAGAGGATGTCGCCGTCGTTGACCTGCGTGGAGGTGTCGCCGCGCGGGTTGTCGCGGGTGGCGGCAGCGCTGTGGGCCTCGACGAACAGGGCCGCCTGGACGCTCTGCCCCGGCGGCGCGGAGACCGCGGCGAGCGGCCCGCCCGCTGCGCGCACCCCGGCGAGCACCGTGACGTAGCGGTCGGCGTCGACCGTCGCGCGCAGCGAGTCGGTGCCGTCGGCGTCCTCGTCCTGCGGCGGGATGAGGGCGACGGCCAGGGAGTCGGCGTCGCGGATGACGGCCACGACGAGGTTGTTCGCCCGCATGTCGACGCCGCGCTCGCCCCGCACCAGCGTGCGGGTGCCGCTCGTGGCGTCCACGCTCACCCGGACGTCGGAGAAGACGTCGACGACGGCGTCGCTGTAGGCGGTCGCGACGCCGAGCAGGATCGGGCTGTAGGCGGTCGCGTCGGCCTCAGCCCTGGCGTAGACCCGATTGACACGGGCGTCGAACCGGACGGTGTCGCCCGTGACGGTGGCGCCCGCACCGATGGTCACCGCCGTGGACATCGGGTCCGAGGACGTCCCGAGCCGGATGCCCTTGCTGCCGTTGGTGTCGTCGGAGTCCGCACCCGCCCCGACGCCCACCGTGTACGTGTACGTGGTCGTCCGAGCGTCGGTCCGCGAGGACGCCGTCACGGCGACGTCTCCGCCGGCCTCGAGCGTCGCGCCCGCTCCGACGGCCGCGGTCGTGTCGTCGTTGACCCAGGCCCGCGTGTAGGCGATCTTTCCGGCGACGAGTCCACCGCCGTCGGCGCGGGCACTGGCGGCGAGCGTGTGGTCGCGCGAGGCGTCGACGGCGATGTCGCCGACGGCCAGGACCCGCGTGCCCGCGGCCACGGTGGCCGAGGTCGGGGAGATGCCGAGATCGGTGAACGCCTGGGCCTTGGTGACGCTCAGGCCGCCGCCGCCGGAGGTGTCGGACGTGGCGGAGACGTCGAAGGCCGAGATCGCCCCGATGCTCACATCGCCCCCTGCGGCCAGCAGGCCCGCCGCGACCGTGGCCGCCACCGACGGCGAGCCCTGCATCCGCGACGTCGAGAAGCCGAAGTCGCCGAGGCCGCCCGAGCCGCCTCCGGAGTAGGCCGCGGACATGCCGTCGCCGGGCGGCGGCGCGACGGACGCCAGGGACGCGCCGCTCGGGCTCTGCAATACGTGCGACGTGACCGAGGTGCCGCCCGCCGCGAGGTCCGCGTAGAGCACCTGGCGCCCCGTGGCGCCGAGTGTCTCGAGGTCGACGGGTCGCAGGCCGATCTTGTGGGTGCCCGTGCGGTGGCCGGGGTCGATGGCGATGGCGGGGCCGCCGCGGGTCGCCGAGAGACTGAGGTTGGTGCCGGTGACCCCGACGACGTAGTAGGTCAGGCCGTTCTGCAGCCCGCCGTACGCCCGCTCGAGGTGCTGCAGGTCGCCGTCGGCGTACCCCGCCAGGAGCGACAGCGGGAGCGGGGTGACGGCGATGGGGTCGGGGTCGGTCCCGGCGTCGGGCCCGTCCGGCAGCACGCAGGTGGCGTCGCCCACCGTGCCGACGGCGAGGCAGTAGGACGCCGCGAGCTGGATGAGGCCGTTGCTGCCCTTGATGACGTAGTAGACGCCGGGCGACAGGCCGCCGACTGCCGGGCCGGTGGACCCGGTCGGCGGCCGCGAGTAGGTGACCGCGTCACCGGCCGCAAGCGTGTTTCCCGGCAGGTAGATGTTGTCGGCGGCGGAGGTGTGGTTGACCACGCCGGTGGCGGCGTCGGAGTCGGGCAGCAGCGTCGGCACGCCGTTGATGTCGCGGGTGACGAGCGACACGTCCACCTGCCCCGTGGTGAAGTCCGACGCCCAGGATGCGGCGTAGACCACCGGCGCGCCGACGGCGACGCCGGCGGGCAGAGCGCCGACCGTGACCGCTCCCCCGGTGACCCCCGTGATCGCCGTGGTCGCGTCGCTGTCAACGAGCGCGGCCGCGGCGGTCGTGACCAGCTGGATCGTGACGTCGTCGAGGACGCGGACGTAGTAGACCTGCGTGCCGGCCGGGGCGCCACACCCCGTCGCGGTGGCGGTCTGCCAGGCCGGGAGGATCCCGAAGCCGTCGGCGTGGTAGACGACGCAGTCACCGTCGACGTAGCCGTGCGGGGCGAAGAACCGGATGGTCTCGCGCAGCGGGTCCACACCCGTGAGCTCGATGAGCGAGCCGAGCCGGATGAGGTTCGTCCCGGCGTCGAGCACGGTGTACGTGTGGTCGGCGTGCAGGCCGCCGATCGCGGTCCCGGTGGGAACGGCGTAGCGGACGAGGTCGCCCTCGCGCAGGGTCGGGAACGTGAACGTGAGGGTGTCGACGGTGAGGTCGACGGCCTGCACCTTGTCCGAGAAGGTGAGCCCCGTCTTCGACAGCTCGGCCTTGACGTGGATGCTGCCGCGGGTGCGCACCACGGTCGGGGTCGCGGCACCGGCGGTGCCGATGGCGGCCGTCACGTCCGGGTCGACCGTCGCCGTGGCCTGCGGGGAACCGACGCGCACGACGCCTCCGCCGCTCGCCGTCCCGCGCGCGTCCGCCTCGCCGCGGCCGGTCGCGGTGACCAGCACGTCGCCGCTGATGGGCAGCGGCGTCGACGGATCGGTGAGGTCGCCGACCACCACGGCGTTCCCGATCGTCGCCGAGACGACCGGCTTGCTCTGCGCCACCGCGGTGGTGCCGGCGACGTCGATGCCGCCGCCGGACCCGACGGTCACTGTCGCGCTCGCCGGAGCGCCGGGCGTGGCGGCCGAGACCTCGAC
>JAHECE010000166.1 GCA_024641895.1 Actinomycetales bacterium | reverse complement strand
GACGCGGGCTGCTCACCGACGGTCAGCTGGACCTCACCGGGTTCGCCGAGGTGTTCTCCCGGCCGAGGACGTGGCGCGTCATCGGCCTCACGCTCGGGCAGGCCGCGCTCGGTACCGTCGGCGCCGTCCTCCTGGGCGTGCCCGGCGCCTACGTGCTGTACCGGACGGAGTTTCCGGGCCGCAACGCGCTTCGGGCCGTGGTGACCGTCCCGTTCGTCCTGCCGACGGTGGTGGTCGGTGTCGCGTTCCGTTCCCTGCTGGCCCCCGGCGGGTTTCTCGGCTTCCTCGGCCTGGACGGCGAGCTCGCCGCGATCGTGCTGGCGCTGGTGTTCTTCAACTACTCCGTGGTGGTCCGGGCGGTCGGCAGCATGTGGGCCCACCTCGACGAGCGCCCCGCCCAGGCGGCCCGTGCCCTCGGGGCGCCCCCGTGGCGAGCCTTCGTGTCCGTGACGCTGCCGGCGCTCACGCCGGCGATCGCGTCCGCCGCCGCGGTCGTCTTCCTCTACTGCTCCGCCGCGTTCGGGATCGTCCTCGTGCTGGGTGGTCGGCACCTCGGGACGATCGAGACGGAGATCTACGTCCAGACCACCCGGTACCTCGACCTGCGCTCGGCGGCGGTGCTCTCGATCACGCAGATCGTCGTCATCACCGCGGTCCTGCGCATCGCCGCGGTCGCGCGGGCGCGCCGGGAACGCGCTCTGGCCTTCGCGGCGGACGCCGAGAGGGCCCCGGGAGGGGCGCACCCGCCGGGTCGCGGCGACGCGCCGGTCGTCGCGTTGACCGCGGTCGTGATCGTCGGGCTGCTGATCTTGCCCATGGCGTCCCTGCTGGTCCGGTCCTTCCGGACCGCGACCGGCTGGGGACTCGAGAACTACCGGAACCTTTCGGGCCGGGGCACCCCCGACTCGCTGTCGGTCTCGGTCTGGGAGTCGCTCGAGAACTCGCTCCGGGTCGCGGTGGACGCGATGGTGATCGCCGTCGTCCTCGGCGCGGCGGTCTCGATCGTCCTGTCGAGGCGCCCGAAGGCGCCTCGGGGGCGGCGAACGATCCAGGCACTCGACACCGTCTTCATGCTTCCCCTCGGGGTCTCGGCCGTCACCGTCGGCTTCGGGTTCCTCATCACCCTCAACCGACCGCCGCTCGACCTGCGGTCATCGCTCGTCCTCATCCCGATCGCGCAAGCAGTCGTGGCGATCCCGCTCGTCATCCGCACCGTGCTCCCTGTGCTGCGAGCGATCGACGAGCGGCAGCGCGAGGCGGCCGCGATCCTCGGGGCGAGCCCGGTGCGCGTCTTCTGGTCCGTCGACGCGCCCATGCTCGGCCGGTCCCTCGGCCTCGCCGTCGGCTTCGCCTTCGCGATCAGCCTCGGCGAGTTCGGGGCCACCAGCTTCCTGGCTCGGCCGGAACGGCCCACCCTCCCGGTCGTGATCTTTCGGCTCATCGGGCGCCCGGGCGCGGAGAACCTCGGTATGGCGATGGCGGCCTCGGTGGTGCTCGCCCTGGTCACTGCCGGGGTGATAGCCCTGGCCGAGCATCTACGCGTGACGACGGTGAGTGAGCTATGACCTTCCCTGTGCTGAGCGTCGAGGGCGTGACCGTCCGCTTCGAGACCACGACGGCGCTCGACGGCTTCAGCATCGACATCGCGCAGGGCGAGATCGTGGCGCTCCTGGGGCCATCCGGCTGCGGCAAGTCCACGCTGCTGAGGGTCGTCGCAGGTCTCCAGCCGATCGACGGGGGAATCGTCCGCTGGGCCGGCGACGACCTCAGCCGGGTACCCGTCCACCGGCGCGGCTTCGGGCTGATGTTCCAGGACGGTCAGCTGTTCGTGCACCGCGACGTCGCCGGCAACGTCGCCTTCGGGCTCCAGATGGCGGGCGTGAGTCGCGCTCGCCGGCAGGCCCGCGTGTCCGACCTGCTGGCGATCGTGGGGCTCCGCGGGTACGAGCACCGCGCCGTCGGGACGCTCTCCGGTGGGGAGCAGCAGCGCGTCGCCCTCGCGCGCGCCCTGGCCCCCCACCCGCGCCTCCTGCTCCTCGACGAGCCGTTGTCCTCGCTCGACCGGTCCATGCGCGAACACCTGAGCGCGGAGCTCGGCACGATCTTGCGCCGGACGGGGACCACGGCTCTGTACGTCACGCACGACCACGACGAGGCCTTTGCCGTGGCCGACCGGATCGCCGTCATGGCCGGTGGCCGCATCCTCCAGGTGGACGCTCCGGCCCGGCTGTGGCAGTACCCGGCGAGCCGCCAGATCGCGGCGTTTCTCGGCTACGAGACCTTCCTGCCCGGCAATGACGAGGACGGCGCTCCCGTTCTCGTCGCCGTCGCCCCGGGCGCGGCGCGCCTCGTCCAGCCGGCCCTCCCGGTCGAGGCGCCGGTGGCCGACCGCAGGACCCGGATCCTCGCCGGCCACTCCCTCGAGGGGGTCGTTCTCGGCGAACGGATCAGCCGCGGTGGTCGCGTGGCCGACATCCGGCTGCACGTCCCGGCCGGCTGTGTGATCACGGCGCGCATCGAGCGGGACAGGCCGGTCGAGGTCGGGAGCGAGGTCGTGCTCGAGCTCGATCCGGCGTCACCGGTGGTGCTGCCCGTGGGCAGCCGTCGCCCGCGCGCCGACGTGCCCGACCGGCCCGGCTACGATCTTGGGCCGTGAAGCCCTTTCTGCTGCTGTCCACCCGACCCGAGGACGAGGCGGCGTTCGACGAGTACGAGGGCTTCCTCCGCGCGAGCGGGCTGACCCGCGGTCAGCTGCGGCTGATCCGGGTCGGTGAGTCGCCGTTGCCGCCGCTGGAGCTGGAGTCCAGCTCCGGCGTCATCGTCGGCGGCGGTCCCTACAACTCGAGCGATCCGGCCGAGGAGAAGGCGCCGGTGCAACGACGGGTCGAGGCCGACCTCCAGGCGCTGCTCGACGAGATCGTCGAGCGGGACTTCCCCTTCTTGGGGGCCTGCTACGGCATCGGCACGCTCGGTGTGCACCAGGGCGGGTTGATCGATCGCACCTTTGGTGAGCCCGTCGGGGCCGTGCCGATCTCCCTGACCGACGAGGGGGTCTCGGATCCGCTGCTCGCCGGGATCCCGCGGACGTTCGACGCCTTCGTCGGTCACAAGGAGGCGTGCAGCGTGCTGCCGCCGTCGGCCGTGCTGCTCGCCACGTCCCCCGGCTGCCCCGTGCAGATGTTCCGGGTCCGCTCCAACCTCTACGCCACCCAGTTCCACCCCGAGCTGGATCACGAGGGCATCGTCAAGCGGATCCGCGTCTACCAGCACGCCGGCTACTTCCCGCCCGAGGAGATGGACGACCTCATCGGGCGCGTCGTGCTCGCCGACGTCGACTTCCCGCCGCGGATCCTCGTGAACTTCGTCGGGCGCTACGCCCGCTGACGACGCGGCCCTGCCCGGCGCCGGACCTGGCTACCCCGTAGCGAGGGTGCCGGAGTTCACGACGACGCCCTCGACGAAGTCGAGGATGAAGGTGCCCTCGCCGACGAGCTCGGTGTAGCTGCCGGTCCCGCTCTCGATCTCCCAGCTCGCGGCCTCGTTGTAGCCCTCGAAATCCATCTCGCCCCGGCTGAGCAGCTGCTGGTGAAGCATGACGAACGTGCCCGAGCCGTCGGCGCACACGAAGGTGTCGGACCAGCGGACGTCCTTGGCGTCGTCGGGCAGGTGCTCGAGGTCCTCGAGCGTGAGCTCGTTTCCGTCGAGGTCCTCGTAGACCCGCCCGTCCCAGGCGACCTCGGGGCAGATGACCCCGGCGTCGACCGCCTCGCCCGTGACCGACAGGTTGCTGTCGGACGCCTCGAGCGGGCCCGTGATCGTGACGGGCAGCGACCGCGGCCCGCCGGCGCAGCCCGCCAGGGCGACCAGGAGGATGGTCGCAGTCAAGGCGGTCGGTGTCCGCATGTCGCTCCCTCGCTCCGTCGCTCCGTCGCTCCGTCGCTCCGTCGTCGCCGTATCGGCCACCTTGGCACACCGGAGCGCCCGGTACGGCCGAAGGCCGACGCGGTCCCGCCGCCCTCCGCGGCACCGCGGGTGAGGAACGCAGCACCGGCCAAGGGCCGCGCATGGCAGGGTTGAGTCTGCACGCGAGCCGGCACGAGGAGTCGAGCATGACCAGCGCAAGGACGGCCCTCGGGGTCGACGTCGGTGGTACGGGCATCAAGGGCGCCGTGGTGGACCTCGGCACAGGAGCGCTCGTCGGGGACCGGCACCGGATCCCGACACCGCAGCCGGCGACGCCGGAGGCCGTCGGTCAGACGATCGCCGAGATCGCGCAGTCGTTCTCCTTCACGGGGCCGGTAGGCGTCGACTTCCCCGGCGTCGTGCTCGACGGCGTCGTGCAGACGGCCGCCAATGTCGACGACAGCTGGATCGGCACCTCGCTGCCCGAGACCGTCGGTCACTTCCTGCCGGGGCCGTCCGCGTACCTCAACGACGCCGACGCCGCGGGGTTGGCCGAGGTCACCTACGGCGCCGGCCGGGGCAAGCGGGGCACGATCATCGTCGTGACGTTCGGGACCGGCATCGGCACGGCTCTCATCCACGACGGGCACCTCGTCCCGAACGCCGAGCTGGGTCACATCGAGATCGACGGCGCCGACGCCGAGATCGCCGCCGCGGGGATCGCTCGGGAGCGCGAGGACCTGAGCTGGGAGGACTGGGCAGCGCGTGCCTCCCGTTACCTCCAGGCCCTCGAGGCGCTGCTCTGGCCCGGCCTGTTCATCCTCGGCGGCGGGATCTCCAAGAAGCCGGAGAAGTGGGTCCCGCACCTGAAGACCAGGACCCCGCTCGTCATGGCCGAGCTGAAGAACCACGCGGGCATCGTCGGCGCGGCGTTGGCGGCCGACGAAGCCGCCCGAGCCTGACCCCGCGCCTTCCCACGTCACCCGGTCGCGCCGGACGCAGCACTCCTCGGCTCTGTCCGGAGAGCCGGCCGACTAGCGAGGCGCTCGCCGGGACCGTCGGGAGGTTGGTCCAGGGGTGCCGACGAGGACGGCGGTCGGGTCGATGGCGGCCGTACCCGTGAGCTCAGGGGTCCCGCAGACGATCATCAGTGCGCGCTCCCAGGGTCGGTCCTGCGCCAGGAACGGGACCTCCTCGGCGTTCCAGCGGTCCCAGAAGTCGGCGGCGTCCTGGTCGCCGCCGTCGCGCTCGATGCCGCGACGTCGCGCCTCCGGCGCATCCGCTTGGACCCACACGGCGGCGTCGACGAGGCCCGCGAGCGACTGACGGCCGGCTCCGACGCCCTCGACCACGACGAGCCGGGTCTGCGCAGGCACCTCGATGGCGCCCGGCCGGTCCCGGCTGTCCCACGCGGGCGGGCGGTAGCGGACGTGCTCGCCGCGACGCGCAGGCTCGAGCACGCCTGCCGCCATGAGGTGGTCCCAGCCGAAGAACGACTCCCACCAGGCGACGTCATCCGTGTGAACGACGACGGCGCCGGCCACGGCGGCCGCCACGCGTTCCGCAAAGGTCGACTTGCCGCCGGCGGAACGGCCGTCGACCGCGAGGACGGCCGGCCTGCCCGCGGGCCGGCCGAGGGCTTCGAGGAGGTCGTCGACGACGTCGGGCAGGGATCGTGGGGTCCAGGGTGCGGCGTCGGTCTCGCCGGGCGGCAGGGTGAGCACCTGAGGAACGTACCCGCTGCCCCAACCCGGCCGAACGCAACGTTTCTCGGCTCTGTCCCCTTGGTTCGCCGACAAATGATCCGTTCGGCGAGAAGGGGCCGAGGCGGGGAGCACGCTACCTCGGGCTGGACGCCCTCGGTCTGCTCTGAGTGCGAGGTCGACAGGGCTGCCCGTCAGGCCCTGGACTCGATGTAGCGCAGCGGGTTCGGCGCGCACTCGCACTCCGTCGCCAGCGC
>JAHECE010000165.1 GCA_024641895.1 Actinomycetales bacterium | reverse complement strand
CGCAGGCGTCGACCACGACGGCCGCGCGGCGGCGGGCGGGCCTCTCCCGCGTCAGGAGCTACGTCGCGCTCACCAAGCCCCGCATCATCGAGCTGCTTCTCGTCACGACTTTGCCCACGATGGTGCTCGCCGAGCGTGGCCTGCCGTCCCTCGGCCTGGTGCTGGCCACGCTCTTCGGCGGGACGCTGGCGGCCGGTTCCGCGAACACCCTGAACTCCTACCTCGACCGCGACATCGACAAGGTCATGAACCGGACGAAGCGGCGTCCCCTGGTCACGGGCGAGGTCTCCCCTCGGCAGGCGCTGGTGTTCGGCTACACGCTCGGCGTGCTGGCAGTGCTCTGGTTCGGTCTGGTCGTCAACTGGGTCTCCGCCGGCCTGGCACTGGTCGCGATCCTCCTTTACGTCGTCGGCTACACGATCATCCTCAAGCGCCGCACACCGCAGAACATCGTCTGGGGCGGTGCCGCCGGCTGCATGCCCGTGCTGATCGGCTGGTCCGCGGTGACCGGTAGCCTCGGGTGGGCGCCGGCGCTCCTCTTCGGGATCATCTTCTTCTGGACGCCGCCGCACTACTGGCCGCTCTCGATGAAGTTCCGCGGCGACTACGCCGCGGCGCGGGTGCCGATGCTGCCCGTCGTCGCGCAGGCGAGCCGCGTCACCCGCGACATGCTGCCGTACACGGCGGCCATGATCGCCACCTCGCTGGCCCTGATTCCCGTCGCCTCGATGGGCTGGATCTACACGGTGTCCGCGATCGTCCTCGGCGCGTGGTTCGCAGTGCTGTGCGTTCAGCTCTACCGCCGCGCGCTGCACCCCGAGAGGGGTCCGGCGCGCGAGATGCGCGTCTTCCACGCCTCGATCACCTACCTGACCCTGCTCTTCGCGGCCATCGCCGTGGACGCCATCTTCCCGCTCTGATCCCATGGCGGCGACCGGGAGCATCACGGCTGACGAGGGTGGCCCCGGGTCCGCGCCGGAACCGGGGCGCGCCTCGGTGGGTGACCCGCAGCGCACGGCGGAGCCGACCCGACGGCCGCCGGCACGCCCCGCCGGCACTGTCGTCGGCCCGCTCGCCGACGCCTTGGGGGATTACCTGGTCCACCTGGAGATCGAGCGGGGGCTGAGCCAGCACACGGTCTCGGCCTACCGCCGGGATCTGCGTCGCTACGTCGCTTACCTCGACGCCTCGGGTCTGGCCCGGCTCGACGACGTCGACGAGGAACGGATCGGCGCCTTCGTCGAGGCGATGCGGACGGGCTCCGACGGCGGGCACGTGCTGTCGGCCGCCTCGGCGGGCCGCGCCGTGGTGGCCGTGCGGGGCTGGCACAGGTTCGCCGTCCGCGAGGGACGCGCGAGCAGCGATCCCTCCGCGGCGATCCGGCCCCCGGCGACGGCGAAGCGGCTGCCCAAGGCCATCTCGACGGACGACGTCGAACGCCTGCTCGCGGCGGCGTCGGCCGGCGAGGGTGCGGTCCCGCTGCGCGACCGAGCCCTGCTCGAGCTGTTGTACGGCACGGGTGCTCGAATCAGCGAGGCGGTGGGCCTCGACGTCGACGACCTGGAGCTCGACCCCGAGAGCGGCTCGGTGCGGCTGTTCGGCAAGGGGCGCAAGGAGCGCGTCATCCCGATGGGTCGCTACGCCGTCGAGGCCATCGAGGCGTACCTCGTGCGCGCCCGGCCGGTGCTCGCCGGGGGCGGCAGGGGCACCCCGGCCCTGCTGCTGAACACGAGGGGCCAGCGGCTGAGCCGGCAGAGCGCGTGGGCGGTCCTGCAGTCCGCCGCACGCAAGGCTGATCTGAGCGCCCACGTCTCCCCGCACACGCTGCGGCACTCGTTCGCGACGCACCTGCTCGCGGGCGGCGCGGACGTCCGGGTCGTCCAAGAGCTCCTCGGGCACGCCTCCGTGACGACGACGCAGATCTACACGCTCGTGACGCCTCAGACGTTGCGCGAGGTCTACGCGGCCTCCCACCCTCGCGCTCGCGCCTGAGGCGGATGCGTCAGGTGGGACAGGCGTTGCCTCGCCGGGCCGCCGCCGCGGAGGTTCCGGCGGCCTCTGCGGCGTGCTGCCTTGGTCAGTGTCGGGTCGCGCTTATAGCGTGGGCGGGTGAGCACTGAAGTGGTCGGGCAGACGTCGATCAAGCTGACCGAGCCGGGAACGGCGGACAAGTTCCCCATCCCGCCGGCGCTGCGAGGCCACGGCCCGGCCCGGATCATCGCCATGTGCAACCAGAAGGGCGGCGTCGGCAAGACGACGACGACCATCAACCTGGCTGCCGCGCTGGCGGAGTACGGACGCCGGGTGCTCATCGTCGACTTCGACCCGCAGGGGGCGGCGTCCGCGGGGCTGGGTGTCAACCCCCACGAGCTCGACCAGACGATCTACACGCTGCTGATGAACCCGCGCGACGACATCCGAGAGGTCGTCCGCAAGACGGCCGTCAAGGACCTGGACCTGGTCCCCGCGAACATCGACCTCTCGGCGGCCGAGGTGCAGCTCGTCAACGAGGTCGCCCGCGAGCAGGCGCTCGCCCGCACGTTGCGACCGGTGCTCGACGACTACGACGCGATCATCATCGACAGCCAGCCGTCGCTCGGCCTGCTCACCGTGAACGCGCTCACGGCGGCGCACGGCGTGATCATCCCGCTGGAGTGCGAGTACTTCGCGCTGCGCGGCGTCGCGCTGCTCGTGGAGACCATCGACAAGGTCCGCGACCGGCTCAATCCGCGCCTGGGCACGGACGGGATCCTCGGCACGATGTACGACGGGCGCACCCTGCACTCCAGGGAGGTTCTGGCCCGCGTGCGGGAGGCCTTCGGCGACAGCGTGTTCGAAACGGTGATCAGCCGCACGATCAAGTTCCCGGACGCCTCGGTGGCGGCGGAGCCGATTACCACCTATGCGCCGACCCACCCCGGTGCCGATGCCTATCGCCAGCTCGCCCGGGAGCTCATCGCCCGTGGCGACGTCGCCTGACCTGACCGTCGCCCCACGGGGCTCCGGCGCGCCGCCGGAGCCCGGTCCCTGGGCCGGTCACCGGGCGGCGCGCGGCGGAACGCCGTTCGAGGTCGTCCTCGAGAACTTCAGCGGCCCGTTCGACCTGCTGCTCTCGCTCATCGCGAAGCACAGGCTCGACGTCACGGAGATCGCCCTGGCCGAGGTCACGGACGAGTTCATCGCCCACATCCGAGCCCCTGGCGCCTGGAACCTCTCGCAGGCGAGCGAGTTCGTGGTCGTCGCTGCGACGCTGCTCGACCTCAAGGCGGCGCGCCTGCTGCCGCGCGGCGAGGTCGAGGACGAGGAGGACGTCGAGCTGCTCGAGGCCCGCGACCTGCTGTTCGCCCGGCTCCTTCAGTACCGGGCGTTCAAGGAGGTCGCCGCCCACCTCGCAGACCGCGCCAGGGACCGCCTGCGCACCCACCCCCGCAGCGTGGCGCTCGAACCGCGCTTCGCGGCGCTGCTGCCCGAGCTCGTCCTGAGGATCGGCGCCGACGGCCTCGCCGCCCTCGCGGCTTCGGCGCTGGGCCCGAAGCCGACCCCGCCCGGCGTCGACACCTCGCACCTGCACGCCCCCGTCGTCAGCGTCCGAGAACAGGCCGCGATCCTCGTCGACCGGTTGCGCCGGCTGGGCAGCGCCTCCTTCCGGGCGCTCACCGAGGACGCCGCCGGCCCCGCGGTCGTCGTCTCCCGCTTCCTCGCCCTGCTCGAGCTGTTCCGTCAGCGCGCGGTCGGCTTCGAGCAGGCCGGGCCGCTCGGTGACTTGACCGTTCGCTGGACCGGGGGCGACGACGGCGCCCACGTCGTGACAGCGGACTACGACGATGTGCTCGCGGATGACGACGGCGCAAGGGAGAGAGCATGAGCACCGCCATGACGCGGGATTCCTCCGATCTGATCGATGGCGGAGGCCGGCCGTCGCTGGTCGACGCGGACGCGCGAACGGACGACGAGCTGCTGGTAGCCCTCGAAGCCGTCCTCATGGTGGTGGACGAGCCCGTGCCGGCTGCCCAGCTGGCGAGCGTGCTCGCGGTGCCCACGGCACACATCGAGACGCTGCTGCGCGAGCTCGTGGCGGACTACTCGGGCGAGCGGGGCGGGCGGCCCCGCGGCTTCGAGCTGCGAGACCTGGGCGGCGGCTGGAGGTTCTACTCCGCGCCTGCGGCTTCGGACGAGGTCGCCGCGTTCGTGCTCGAGGGTCAGACGGCGCGACTCACCCACGCCGCCCTGGAGACGCTGGCCGTCATCGCCTACCGGCAGCCGATCTCTCGCGGTCGTATCTCGGCGGTGCGCGGCGTCAACGTCGACGGCGTCGTGCGGACCCTCATGAGCCGCGGGCTCGTCGAGGAGGCGGGCCACGACGAGGAGGGCGGTGCGCTGCTCTACCGGACTACCGGATACTTTCTCGAGCGGTTCGGGCTGCGCGCTCTCGAGGAGCTGCCGCCGCTCGCCCCGTACCTGCCCGACATGGAGAGCCTTAGCGGGCTGGAGGAACGCACGTGAGCACCGGTAGACCGCAGTCCAACAGCCCCGGCAGCAGCCGGGGCGGCAAGAAGCGCGCACCCGCGCCTCAGCCTCGAGACGTCCACGACCCCGACGGCGTCCGGCTGCAGAAGGTGCTGGCCGGCGCCGGTCTCGGCTCGCGCCGGGCGTGCGAGGACCTCATCGCCGAGGGGCGTGTGACGGTGGACGGCATCGTCGTGCGCGAGCTGGGCGTCCGGGTGGACCCGCGCAACGCCGTGCTGCACGTCGACGGCCTGCGCGTGCAGCTCGACCCGCACGTGATCACGCTCGCGCTGAACAAGCCCGTCGGTGTCGTGTCCACCTTGCACGACCCGAAGGGCCGCCCGACGGTGGAGTCCCTCATCGCCGACCGCTCCGAGCGGCTGTTTCATGTCGGCCGGCTCGACGTCGACACCTCCGGGCTCCTGCTGCTGACGAATGACGGCGAACTCGGCCACCGTCTGACGCACCCCTCGTTCGAGGTGCCGAAGACGTACGTCGCTACCGTCCAGGGGCGTGTCGAGCGGGGGCTCGGCAAGAGACTGCGGGACGGGATCGAGCTCGAGGACGGGCCCGTCGCGGTCGACGGCTTCAAGGTGCTCGAGTCGACGCCGTCGACGTCGCTCGTCGAGGTGGTCCTGCACGAGGGACGCAACCACATCGTGCGGCGCCTCCTGGAAGAGGTCGGCCACCCCGTCACGGCCCTGACGCGGACGCAGATCGGTCCCATCCGGCTCGGTCACCTCCGCCCGGGACGCACGCGTGTCATCGAGGGCGCGGAGCTCGGCGCCCTCATGTCCTCGGTAGGTCTGTAGCGCTTGCACGCCACAGTCCCGGCCGCGGCGTCGGGTGCCGCCGATAGGGTGCCGAGGTGACTGGGGACGAAGCGCCTGCCGTGGCGACGAGCGGACCCGTGAAGGTTGTCGGCACGGGTCTGCTCGGCGCGAGCATCGGCCTGGGGCTGAGCACGCGCGGCGTCCCGGTGACCCTCGAGGACACCAGCCCGACGGCGCTCGCCCTGGCCCGGGACATCGGCGCGGGCGTCGCGGCCCTGCCCGCGGACGCCGAGCCTGCGCTGGTGGTCGTCGCGACGCCGCCGGACGTCACGGCCCGTGTCGTGGCGGCGCAGCTGCGGGCCCACCCGGCGGCGGTCGTGACGGACGTCGCGAGCGTGAAGGCCTCGATCCTCCTTCAGCTCGCCGCGATGCCCGAGGCGGACCGACCCGAGTGGCACCGGTATGTCGGCTCGCACCCCATGGCGGGGCGGGAGAGGTCCGGTGCCGCGGGGGCCAGCGCCGACCTGTTCGCCGCGCGGCCCTGGGTGATTGCCGACGGCGGCGCGGCGTCGCGGCAGGCGCTCCTGGCGGTGCGGG